>JBFGHG010000499.1:0-3791 GCA_041578395.1 Acidobacteriota bacterium | reverse complement strand
CTGGTCCTGCTCCGGCCGCAGCCCGTAGCGGGGGAGGGCGTAGTTGCGCGCCACGATCACCTTGGAGTTGGTCAGCTGCTCGAACTCGGCCGGCCGGGGGAACCCGGCGGGGGCCGAGAGGCCGTCGTCCTGGAACATGGGGTGGTCGACGTTGATCCCCGAGTCGAGGATGGCGATGCGCGTCCCTTCGCCGGCGTTTCCGACGCCTCCCGTCAGCGCCCACACCGCCGGCGCCCCCACCAGCGCGGGGGCCGCGTCGATGAGGGGATAGCGCACCGCGTTGGGATAGACTCCCGCTACCTCGGGACGGCCGCGCAGCGCCTCCAGAGTGGAGTCGTCGGCCCGCACCACGAGCAGGGTGACGAGGTCGGTCTGCCGGTCCAGCACGTCGAGTCGGGCGGGGACGGCGCGCCGGGCCCGGGGCTGTTCGCGGACCGCCTCGAGCAGTCGCCGCTGCCCTTCGAGCAAGGTCTCGCGGTAGCGCCGGGCCTGCTCGCCGGCCAGCAGCGCCGGGGCGGCCTTGGAGCCCGTGCGGGCCCAGGAGGGGGCGCGCTCGGCCAGGCTGGGCTGGCGCAGCAGGACCAGGTGGGTGTCCGGTTCCGCCGCCGAAGGCTGTGCCGACGCGTCCGCGGCTCGAGGTAAGATGGCCAGCACGATGAGCAGCAGCCGCGAGTATCGTTTCATGAGGCGGTCGGACTCCTTCAAGAGGTTGGGCTACGCGCTGATCGCGGGGGCGCTGGTCTTTTTCATGATCGTGACATACTTGCCCGACTTGCGGTCCGCTCTGGTCGTCACCTACAGCTATGGACTTCTGGGGCTCGGACTTGTTTCACTCGTGGTGCACAAGGGCCTCGCCATTGTACACTACAACCGCTGGAAAGAGACTCCCGTGCGCTGCCTGGACTGCGGCTGGAGCGGCCTCGGAAAAGACTGGTACCGTTACGATTGCTGCCCCGACTGCGACTCCATCCGGGTAGCCCCCGCCGTCCATTGAGATGAGTTACCTGCTGGTCCTGGATCCCGTCTTCAGCGAGCACGCCACGCCGCCGGGTCACCCGGAACGCCCGGAGCGCCTTCGGGCCGTCGCGGGACGTCTGCGGTCCTGGTCCGGCTTTTCGGGGCTCACGCTGCTCGAGCCGTCACCGGTCGCGCAGCGGTGGCTCGAGGAGGTTCACGACGCGGGTCACCTGGAGCGCGTCGAGTCCACCCGGGGCCGCGCTCACACCCAGCTGGATCCGGACACCCACGCCTCGGCCGACTCGGAGCGGGTGGCCCGGCTGGCGGCCGGCTCCGCGGTGGCGCTGGCCGAGGCGGTGGCCGGCGGCGAGGCGGACGGCGGCTTCGCCCTGATCCGGCCTCCCGGCCATCACGCCGAGTCGTCGCGGCCGATGGGGTTCTGCCTCTACAACAACGTGGCGGCGGCCGCAGTGGCGGCGCTGGCCCAACCGGGGATCGAGCGCGTCGCCATCGTCGACTTCGACGTTCACCACGGCAACGGGACGCAGGAGATCTTTTATTCCCGTCCGGACGTGCTCTACGTCTCGAGCCACCAGTATCCCCTCTACCCGGGCACGGGGCGGGTGGAGGAGTCGGGTGAAGGCCCCGGCCGCGGCGCCACCCTGAACCTGCCTCTGCCGGCGGGCCGCGGCAACGGTTTTTACCTGGCGCTGTACCGGGAGATCGTGGTTCCTGCTCTGGAGAAGTTCGGCCCCGACCTGATCCTGGTCTCGGCCGGCTACGACGCGCATCATCGGGACCCGCTGGCGGGGATGAACCTGGACGAGGAGGGGTTCGCCGGTCTGGCCGGGCTGCTGGACGGCGCCGCGGGGCGGCTGTGCGGCGGGCGTATCGCGTATTTTCTGGAGGGCGGCTACGACCTGGACGCCCTGGCCGAGTCGGTGCTGGCGACGATCCGGGTCAACGTCGGCGACTCGACTCCCCCCGCACCCCCGCCTCCTCCGGCCGAGTTCGACGAGTACCGCCGCCAACTGCGATGATCCGGTCGCAGTGGCACGAGCATCCCCGCCCGTGATTCGAGAGCCCGTAGGGCAACTGCTTCCACCGCGAGGGCCGGCATCGACGCGCGGGGCGGATAGTGGTGGTGTTTGGGTTTGTGCAACCACCGACGGCTTCACGAGAGTCCCCGATGAAAAGGCCGGGGCCGTGACTCCGAAGGTCGTGACTTCCCCACCCCCCCCCGCAACCCACACTTGACATCCCCCCCTCCCTCGGCCCGATAATAACGTCATTGGAAATTGGTCGTTGTCGCTGGGCGGCTGTGGCTGGTTTTCTGACTCACAGAGTTCCCAGACAGCACAACGGGTGTTTGTCGTTCTCGATCGGGCGGCAGGGGCATCCCAGACGGTAGCCTCGGAGCCGTCTCCGTCGTTCCTGTTGGAGGGGAACGAGCGATGAAGCGCACCGTATTCACATCCCTCGCACCACTGTGTCTCGCAGTCGCATTCTCTCTGACGGCCTTCGATTCGCTGCAGGCGCAGCGGCCGGTCCGGATCGGTCCTCCCGCGGACGTCGGGCGGTTCCAGTCCTACCAGGACCCCTTCGCCTGCCTGCCCTGCCACGCGCGGCAGTTCCGCGAGAACCGGCAGAGCGTCAAATCGGGCTACCGCAACTTCAGCCCCACCTTCAACGCCCTGGAACTGGCCGGCAACTACGCCGCCCAGGGCGCCCTGGAGGCCGGCCTGATCACCAACAACCTGCGTCCGGTCTACGACCGGCCCAACTTCGCGACGTTCGACAGCCGCACCGGCAACGCCAACAACCTCCGGGGCGGCTTCTGCTTCGGCTGCCACGCGGCGTTCTCGATCGGCCTCGGGGCCACCGACAAGAACCCGCAGGTGGCGCCCCGTGAAATCCCCCCCTGGGACGGCCTGCGGGTGCAAAACCCGAACGGTCCTCCCGGACAGCTGATGATCCGCGGCGCCAACACCCGGCCGCTGCGCGACTACCACTTCATCGACGCCAACGGCAATCAGGTCCTGCCCCGCCGCTTCGGCGGAATGCCGCCGGCCGGGGCCCGGACTTCGCTGGCCGGCTACGGCGTCAACTGCGACTTCTGCCACAACCTGGCGGGGGCTCCCGACTTCAACCGCAGCCTGCAGGGGGACGGCTTCGCCAACGCCAGCCTGCAGCTGGTGTTCAGCAACATCAAAGTGGGCCCCTTCAAGGGCGCTTTCCCGGTGCGGGACAACTTCCACGCGTCGACCAGCCGCGACGAACGGATCAACTACGTCCGCAGCGCGATGCTGTGCAACGCGTGCCACGACGTGCGGGTGCCCACGCCCGACATCGTCTCCCCCGACAGCAACCAGCACAGCCCCATCGGCCACTTCCGGCTCGAGAACCTGAGCACGGAATGGGCGATCGGGCCCTACAACGACCCGTCCGCCAACCCCTTCGGACAGGTCGTCCGCTGCCAGGACTGCCACATGTCGCTGTACCCTTACGCGGGCAGCAGCACCTACACGGTCCGCGACCAGGCCACGGGCGAGCGGATCGAGATCACCAGCCCCACGCCGGCGGTCTTCCCCATCAACTTCGCGGCCGAGCCGGGAATCTCGACCCCCCGGGGGATCCCCTTGCCGCGCCGCAAGGTGGTGACCCACTACTTCACCGGCATCGACGTGCCGCTGCTGTACGACGACGAGTTGAACACGTTCCTGGGCGAATACCCCTCGGTCTCGCAGCCGGGCATGGACGAGTACGGCATCCCTCTGGCGCTGGAGACGCGGCGTCAGGACCTGGCCAACGCGGCCGTCCGGATCGACCTGGAG
>JBFGHG010000498.1:0-3792 GCA_041578395.1 Acidobacteriota bacterium | reverse complement strand
CGGCCGCCTCCGCTTCCACCAGCAGAGCCTCGGCGTCCGAGGCGGGCTGCGGTTGCGGCCGCAGGCTCACGACGCGGACGTTGACGGGTTCGGAGAGCTGGTACAGATGATGGGCCAGCACCGCGGCGACGACCAGCAGGAGTGCCGCGAGTACTTGCCACGCGCGCAGACGGAGAGTAGAACTGGAAACCGGTTCTTCGTCTTCCGCCGGGTCTCTCACGGAGCGGCCGTTCACGGCTCGAGCCGCATCGCCTCGGGATCCCAGAAGCGGATCCGCTGCTCCCGGTGGCAGACGTTGGCCAGCAGCGCCGGCGCCGCCGCCCGCTGCCCGAAGGTCCCGTCCTCCACCACCGGATCGCCGCCGCGCATGGCCCGGAAGAAGATGCGGAAGTGGTCCACGCGGTCGTCGTAGCCGCGCGGGGCCTGAAACTCCGAGGTGCCCGCCAGCTCCATCTCGGCCGGTTCGGCCCGCGGCGGATGCTGGCGCCGGTACTCCTGGACGAAGGCTTGCCGCTGGGCCTCGGAGAAGGTCTGCACCGAGTTGTAGGTCTCGACCAGTTCTTCGACCGTCGGTTCCCAGCGCGTGGAGCGGGTCACCTTCACGCTGTTCCCCTCGATCGACATCACCCCTTCGTCGCCGATCAGCTGGAAGGTGGCGCCGTGGCCGCCGTCGGCGAAATTGGCCCCCAGCGAGAGCGTGAAGGCGGGGTGGGTGTCCGTCTCCGGGTACTCGTACAGGCCCAGGATCAGGTCGGGGACCTCGCGCTTTTCGGTCCACAGCCGGGTCCCGCCGGTGGCCATTGCCTTGACCGGGCCGTTCGAGTCGAGGACGCGGTGCAGCGCCGTGAAACGGTGGACGTACATGTCGCCCGCCACGCCCGTGCCGTAGTCCCAGTACTTGCGCCAGCGGAAGAAGCGGTCGGCGTCGAAGGGGATGCGCGGCGCGGGTCCCAGGAAGCGCTCCCAGTCGATCGTCTCGGTGGAGGCATCCGGCGGGATGGAGTACTGCCAGGCCCCCAGCGCCGAGTTGCGGCTGATCAGCACGTCCACCATGTTCAGCTTGCCGATCGCGCCGTCGCGGTAGAGCTGGCGGGCCTTCTCGGTGATCAGCGAACTGGCCACCTGGCTGCCGATCTCCAGCACCCTGCCGCTCTCCCGCTCGGCCCGGATCAGGTCGGCTCCCTGCTCGATGTCCTGCACCATCGGCTTTTCGCAGTAGACCGACTTGCCCGCCCGCAGGGCGTCGATGGCCATCTGCTGGTGCCAGTGATCGGGCGTGCAGACCAGCACGGCGTCGATGTCGTCGCGCGCCAGCAGTTCCTGGTAGTCGCCGGTGGTGTCGACCTGACTGCCGAAGACTTCCTTCGTTCGAAGGCGTCGGCCTTCGTAGCAGTCGGCCGCGGCCACCAGCTCCACTCCGGGGACCTCCAGGGCCGTGCGGGTGTCGATGAAGCCGATGATCCCCATCCCGATGGTGGCGATGCGGATGCGGTCGTTGGCGGAGACCGGCTCCTGCCACGACTCCAGCCACTCGGCGGGCCGGCTCAGGATTTCGGGTGCGGACGCGGCGGCCACCAGGGATCCGGTCGCCAGACGCAGAAAGCTCCTGCGGGTCTTCTTGGGGTTGCTCATCGAAACCTCCGACGAAATTCGAAACGCCGGGCGTTCCGCTACGAGCCCGGCACGTACAGCTCGACCTCGGCCCGCCGGTTCTGCTGGCGGCCCTCGGCCGTCAGATTCGAGGCCACCGGAGCCTCCGACCCCGCGCTGCGGACCTCGATCCGGTTGGGATCGATGCGGTGCTGGGTGACCAGGTAGTCGCGCAGCAGAGTGGCCCGCCGCAGGCCCACCCGCTGGTTGGCCGACGCCGCACCGGTGCTGTCGGTGTGCCCGGTGATGGTCGTGACCAGCTGCTGGTCGCTCTGCAGCTTGAGGGCGATTTCGTCCAGCTGCGCCTTGGCCACGTTGTCGGCCCGGTTGTCGATCTGGATCTGAATCTTCTCGCGCACCGACAGGACCGCCACGGCCGAGCAGAGTCCGCCCCGGCCGTCGCGCACGGCCACCCGGGCCAGGTGATTCCCTCCACCCAGCGGAGTGGTGTCCAGCGTCCAGGCGGGCGAGGTGTCCGGATAGGGCTGCTCGTCCAGGGTCCACCCGTACGTGAGCGGGTCGCCGTCCGGGTCGGACGCGTCCACGCTCACCCGAACCGGCTCACCCGCGGTTACGGCGGACGGATCCATCCGGATGGGGCAGACCGGGTCGCGGTTGGGCCGCTCCTGCACCGTCAGGGTGACGTCGCAGCTGGCGGTGCGATCGTCCGGAGCCGTGGCCACCGCCAGCAGGGAGTGCTGACCGGGGGCCAGGTCCACCGGCGAAAGCTCCAGGTTCGAGCCGCTGTAGGAGAGCGGCCGCCCGTCCACGCTCCAGGCATAACTGACCGCGTTCGGGTCGGCTCCGGAGACCACGGCGCTCACCGAAGCCGTGCCGCCCTGCGTGACCATGGCGGCAGCCGCTTCACAGGTGACCGTGAAGGGGGGCAGCGGGGGCGGAGGCGGAGGCTCCCGTTCGCCCACCAGGCGGTCGACGCAGCATTTCCCTTTGCCTTCGCAGCAGCAGGGCTTGTCCAGCGCCAGCTCGCCGCCCACCAGGTCTCCCTGCACCAGCGAACTCCCGCTGGGGAAGTCGTTGCGCAGGTCCCCCGCCAGCCTCACCTGGTTGTCGCGCACCCAGGAGATGCAGTGGGCCTCGCGAACGCGCCCGTCCGGGGACGACACCACCACCCGCTGCAGGGCGTCGATGCCGCCGGCGTCGGCCACCACCAGGGTGGAGTTGCCGTCTCCCCCCGGCTGGGAGAGCGATCCCACGCCGCCCCGGTCGCGCAGCATGCTGGCCTGGATGACCATGGTGGCGGCGGGAAAGTCGTGCCGCAGGCGCCTGGTCAGCTTGACCCGGCGGTCCTCGATCGACTTGATGCAGTGGACTTCCTGAATGCGCCCGTCGGCGGTCCGAAGCAGCAGCAGCGCGCGCGGGTCGAGGCGGGCCGTCTCGTCCACCACGATGGCGCGGTCCCCGTCCCGGGCCGCCACGGACAGTCGGGTGGAGACGAACTCCTCGGGGTGGATCACCGCGATGTCGGCGGCGTCGGTCGCCGCGGTCGAGGCGGCGCCCTGCAGGGAGATCGAAATGCCCACCAGCAGCAGGACTCCCGCAAGGGCAGGCCGTCTCGAGGCCGGAATCAGTGCTCGGCTCATAGTCTATACGCCCGTTCTCACCGCCTCGCGGCGGGACTGGGAGCCCGTCGTCGATCGCAGGAATGCGCCCCGGGACACATTCCCACGCCCTGAGTGTATACCTCGAGCCCGACCAAAAAGAAAGTGCCCCCGCTCACCTCCCCGCCATCGGGACTCGCAATCGCAACTCGTAATCGTAATCGGAGTGCGTAATCGCCATCGGGAATCGCACATCGAACCGCCCCCCACCGACAGTCGTACCCATCCGCCATAATGCCCGCGGTGAAGAGCGCAGCCAGCCCCCCCCAACCCGAGCTGATCCGCACCCTGGGCAAATGGGACCTCACCGCCCTGGGGGTGAACCAGCTGATCGGCAGCGGGATCTTCGTGCTCCCGGCCACCGTGGCGCTGCTGGTGGGAGCCGCGGCCAGTCCGCTGGCCTGGATCACGGCCGCGGCGGCCAACGCGCTGATCGTTCTTTGTTTCGCCGAAGCCGCCACCCGCTTCAACCAGGCGGGCGGGCCGTATCTCTACGCCCGCCAGGCGTTCGGGTCCTTCGTGG
>JBFGHG010000497.1:0-3797 GCA_041578395.1 Acidobacteriota bacterium | reverse complement strand
GAGGGGGCGGACCTGTTCATCTCCATTCACGCCAACGCCAGCCGCAACCGGCGCGTCTCGGGCATCGAGACCTACTTCCTGAGCATCGCGCCCAGCGCCGACGAACGCGAGGTCGCCAGCCGCGAGAACGCCACCTCGCAGCGCAACATCCGCGAGCTGGAAGACCTGTTGCGCAAGATCGCTCAGGGCGACTACTACGAAGAATCGCAGGACCTGGCGCACGTGGTGCAGAAGAGCATGGCCGAGACCCTGCAGGCCGTCCGGCCCCACTGGCGCAACCGGGGGGTCAAGAAGGCCCCGTTCATCGTGCTGATCAACTCCACGATGCCCAGCATCCTCACCGAGATCGGCTTCATCAGCAATCCTTCCGACGCCAAATACCTGACGCAGGACGAGGCCCGCGAGCAGGTGGCTGAAGCTCTCTACAAGGGAATCGAGGACTACTTCCGCGCCCTGGGCAGCGCCCCGGCCGAAGCCGCCGAGACCGAGTCGGCCCGGCGCTAGTCCCCGCTGGCACGGCTATCCAGACCGTGATTCTTCCCCTCGGCAACAGCGGGTAAGGATGCCCGTCCCACCCGAGTGCCGGCGGCGGTATAATTGAGTTTTCGGCGGTGTTGACCAGGAGGCCAAGCAGCCAATCCGACCATGACATCCCGTTGCATCCTCCTCTTCGTGGCCAGTTTCCTGTGCGGGTCGTGGCCTGCGCAAAGCGCGGCCGATCTGCTGCGCGGACGCACTCTCCCGGCGGCCAGGCTGCAGACGCAAACGACCGACACCCGGGCCGCAGCCGAAACGGGGCTGTTTTCCCCCTCCCTGCTGGACGACTACGTCTTGCTCGAATTCTCACGCTGGCGGCTGGAGGGTGCTCCGCTCGAGGCCCCGGCCGACCTGCGGGTCTACTCCATGCTGGACACGCCCGCCGCGCTGGGACTCTTCACGCTGGCCCGCGATCGGCTCGAAGGAGACCCGGGGCTGCTCCCCTGGCCCCTGGAAGCCGCCTCCGACTCGCGGCAGCTGCTCTTCTGGAAAAGCAACTTCTTCTTTCGGCTGGAAACCGCGGCGGCGCTGCCGCTGCCCCGGCTGCGGGATTGGGCGGAACAGGTGACGTCCGGAATCGAGCAGCCCCCGGTGTACCCCATGAGCGTGGTGCAGCTTCCCGAGGAAGACCTGCAACCAGAGACGGTGCGCTTTTACCTGAGCGCCGAGGCGCTGGCCAACGACTCCGGCTTTCCCCGCCCGCTGCTCGAGGCACTGGGCTTCGAGGAGGAGGCGGAAGTCGCCTCGGCCCGCTACCTGCCGGGCGGCCGCACCCTCTACCTGATCGGATATCCCACCGCCGCGGTGGCCGAGCAGTACTTTCACGCCATTCAGCAGAAACTGCACACCATCTTCTCCCAGCCGGGCATCTACTCGAAACGGTCCGGACTGCTGGTCGCGCTGCTGGAGGCCCCGGAGGAAGAGGCGCGGCCTCTGCTCGAACGGGTCCACTACAACGCCTCGGTCAAGTGGATCTACGAGAAGGACACCTCGGCGGAGGACCTCGCCAAACAGCGGGGGGAGCTGCTCACCTTCTTCGGGATCATCACCACCTCGCTGGTGTTCACCGGCATCTTCATGGTGGTGATGCTGGCGGGAGGGCTGGCCGTGGGCGTGGTCCGCTACCGCTTCCTGCAGAAGTTCCCGCGCCTGCGCTCCGGGGACGAGCTGATTCGCCTGGATTTGCAGCGCACGGCCGTGAGGGCGGAGGAGAAGCTCACATAGCGGCGCTGCGGACCATTTCGTTGTCCATCTCCACCGCCTCCAGCAGGCGCTCCTGAAAATCCGGCAGCGCCGAGGACACTCGGGCCCAGTTGGGAATCAGCGGCGCCGCGTCGGCGCTGTGCAGGAAGTTCTGGGCGGCGATCTCGAGCGACCGCTGAAACGTCTCCACCGCGAGGTTCTCGGAGTGGCGGTCGAAATCCAGACCGTTGATCAGAGCGTCGTCGTTGTAGCGCTTGATAATGTCCTCGGCATGGCGCTGATAGGCGGTCGACAGCGAGCGCAGCAGGCCGCCGTCGAGCACCACCCCCTCGGTCGCCAGCGTGCGCAGCAGCGAATCGGCGATGTCCAGGGCCATCTTCATCAGGCCCTTGTTCGGGTCCTCGGGCGACAGCCCCTGGTGCTTGTGCTGGTAGTTCTCGATCAGGTCCACCTGGCACACCCGTTTCAGCGAGGTGTTGCGGTACACCTCGCACAGCGTCCCGATTTCCAGCCCCCAGTCGGCCGGAATCCGGTTGACCCGGGCCAAATCCGTCGTGATCGCGAACTCTCCCGCCAGCGGATAGCGGAAACTGTCCAGGTAGGTCAGCAGCGGCACGTGGTGGCCGATCATGCGCGTGAGGGCGCGGATCAGGGGCGTGACGAACAGCCGGGTCACCCGTCCGTACAACTTCTGGTCGTAGCGCGAGTAGTAGCCCTTGGCGAACTCGTACCCCAGGTTCGGGTTGACCGCCGGATAGCAGAGGCGGGCCAGCAGCTCGCGGCGGTAGGTGACGATGTCGCAGTCGTGCAGCGCGATCACCATGGAGCGTTTGCTGGCCAGCACGTAGCCGAAGGTCAGCCAGCTGCCGCGTCCCTTTCCCTGCTCGCCGATGTTCAACTCGTTGGCTTCCAGCTCGTGGATCAGGGCCTGTATCCTGGGACCGTCGTGCCACAGGATCCGCAGCTTCTGAGGCAGGACCGAGAAGAACTCCGCGGCGTGGCGGAACTGGTCTTCGTTCATCCGGTCCATGCTGAGCACGATCTGCTCCAGGTACTGGACGTGTTTCAGCTCGTCCACGATGGTGTGAATGGCTTCCCGTTCCAGTTCGGAGTACAGGCAGGGGAGAACCAGGGACACGGGCCGCTGGCCGGAGTAATGGACGAGTTCCGCCTCCAGGGCCTCGATTTTCACCGCACCTAGCCTGTGGAGTGTGGTGAACACTCCGTTCTGATGAAAATCGGACATGCGTTTCACTCTAGCAGTTGACCCGGAGTCGGGCAAATGGGCGCGCCAGCCGCAGACCCTCGGCTTATAATCCCTTTCCATGACTCAGAGCGACCTCCGTTCGGCCCTCGAAACCATCTACCGGGAGGCCCTGCGGGCCGTCGATCCCGCATCGGCGGTCGAAGCCTTTCTGCGGCTGGACGGCGACACGCTGCTGGCCGGTTCGCGCCCTTGCCCGCTCGGGCAATTCCGGCGGATCTACCTGGTGGGCGCGGGCAAAGCCGGCGTCCCCATGGCACGCGCCGTGGAGGGGGTGCTGGGCGAGCGGCTGGCGGAAGGCCTGATCGTCGTCAAACACAGCCTCGGCAAGGAAACCCTCGCCCGCACCCAGGTGCTGGAAGCGGGCCACCCCGAGCCGAACCGGCAGGGGGTCGAGGCCAGCTCGCGGCTCATCCAATTCCTGGACGAGCGGGTGAGCCGCGAGGACCTCCTGCTGGTGGTGTTCTCGGGAGGGGGCTCGGCGCTGCTGCCCGCCCCCGTCGGCGAGATCACCTTCCAGGAGAAGAAGGAGACCACCCGCGTGCTGCTGCGCTGCGGCGCCACCATCCAGGAGATGAACGCCATCCGCAAGCACCTCAGCCGGCTCAAGGGGGGACGGCTGCTGGAGCACACCACAGGCTGCCGGGTGGTGGCGATGATGCTGTCGGACGTGGTGGGGGACGATCTGGCCAGCATCGCCTCCGGCCCCACCAGTCCCGACCCGACCACCTACGGCGACTGCCTCGACGTCGTCCGGCGCTACGGCATCGAGGGGGACCTTCCGGCCTCCGTC
>JBFGHG010000496.1:0-3801 GCA_041578395.1 Acidobacteriota bacterium | reverse complement strand
CGCAAATACAAATGCTGCTCGAAGGCCAGCAGCTCCTTCTCCGTCTTCATCCACCCCCGCGGCGTCCACTCGACGTGCACCGCCCCCGCCTCCTCCATCGTCTTGTCGTTGGAGTGGGCATACAGGGACCCCAACCCGCGGGCGGCCCGCTGCGCCGCCATGATCCAGACGATCTCCCGGGAGCGGGGACTGTCGTCGTACAGCCCGGCGTGCATGAACATCTCCTCCACCGCCGTCGCCGTCCCCTCGTTGCGGCTGTCGAAGATGTTGTAGAGCACCGGCCCCCGCCGGATCGGGCTGGCGTGCTGCTCCTCCCGCATCTGCGCCAGCTCGAACCAGTGATAGAAGTGCGAGTAGAGCGGCGTCGGGTCGTGATGCGCCGCGATCCAGAAGAAATTGCGCCGCTCCGCCGGGACGAACGAGCCCAAATGCTCGCGCAGCGCCGGCTCCATGTAGTCCTTCACCGTCAGCACCTTCTGCTCGCCCAGAAACGACATCAGCTTGCGCGCCGAACGCTCGGCCAGCTGGGCGTACTCCTCCGGCGTGGAGGCGGGCTCGAGCGGCGGCAGGTCCCGGTTGCGATGCTCCTCGAGCTTCAGCGAAGCCCAGTACCGGTCCAGCTCGCGCTTGAGCAGCGTCACTTCCTCTTCCCAGGTCAGCGGGACGAGGTGGACCTTCTGCTGGTACCAGGTGTAGTTCTCCTTGCCGACGCCGGACGGCCCCGTCTTGGAAGGCGCCTGCTCCTTCAGCCACGCCACCAATCGGTCGATGGCCACGCGCGCTTCCTCCAGCGCCGCCTTCATCTCGTCGCTGGCTCCCTCGCCCACCTGCTCTGCGATCAGATCGACGTTGGCGCGCTGCGTCTCGATGTTGCGGATCCCGGCGATCCAGAGATCGCGCGCGTTGCCGGTCAGGTTGCGCTGCGCCTGCGCCATCAGGGGCGGAATCACCCGCAGGTCGGACAGCAGACGCTGCTCTTCAAAGTCGGAAAGCGGAAACTCGTACGTCCACAGTTCCAGCACCGCGTGATGCGTCGGACCCTCGTGGGCCGGCGTGTCGCTCTGGTACGTCCAGATCGTCTGGTAAAAGGCCGGGTCGCGCACCCACGGCTTCAGGACGCGGTGGTTGAAGTCGAACCCGTTCATCTCCGCCCACACGACGTGCCAGTCGACCTGCTGCGGGACCGTCCAGCCGCTGCGGTCCAGGGCGTGCAGCCGCGCCTGGTAGTCGGCTAGCTCGGCATGCGCAGCCGCCATCCGCTCGGCCGTGTAGTCGGGGGCGCCGTCCAGCAGCGGCGGGCGTTCGAACTCCCGCCAGTCGTGGAACAGCTGGACGAGGTCCTGATAGCCGCCGGCCGCACGGCTCGTGGCCAGGTGCTGGGCACCCGCAGCGATGATGGTGAGTGACGCCGTCCAAAGGACGGCTCGCCGAAGCAACGAGGAGATTCCTTTTCGCCGGATCATGCGGGGTATTCTGCCATGAAACTCCGAAACCCACCTCAGCGCTATTCCGGCCGGTGTGCCGACGGTCTACAATGCCGGAAACCTCTCATCAGGAGAAACCGACATGAACAAGAACCGAATTGCGCTGCTTTCCTGCCTGATCGTGTGCGCGTCGCTGACGCCGTTGTACGCCCAGGACGGCCCGCCCGTCTTACGGGTGGTGGCTGTAGACACCCAGGGCAACACGGCCGACTACATCCGGCTGGTGAAGCCGGTCCTGGAGCGGGCCAAACAGGTCGTCCCGGGGATGGACTACCGGATCTACGAGGCCGTCTTCGCGGGGGACGAAACCCGAACGGTCTACGTCGCCATCTCCTACCCCACGCTGCAGCGGCTGGCCGAGGCGCACGTCAAGGTCGAGGTCGACGAGGAGTATCGGCGCCTGGTGGCGGCGCTGGGGAAGACGGGACGGACGATCCTCTCGGACTCGGTGCTGGTGGACCGGACCAACTGAGCGGGCGGCGTCAGACGCGCTCCATGTACTTGCCGGTTTCGACGTTGACGCGTACCCGGTCCCCTTCCTTGATGAAGGGAGGGACCAGGATCTCCATGCCGTTTTCGAGCGTGACGCTCTTGGGCGTGCTGGTCTCCTGCTCGTGGATGGGGGGCGGGGAAGTGGTGACCTCGAGGTCGACGAACTCGGGGAACTGCAGGGTCAGCGGCCGCTTCTCGTGGAAGATGCCCGTCACCGGCAGCTCCTCCTTGAGGAAGGGGATCTTCCCTTCGAGGAGGTCCCGGTGGATGGGGACCTGGTCGAAGGTCTCCGGATCCATGAAGACGTGGAACTCGCCGTCCTGGTAGGAGAACTCCAGCCGCCGCCGGTCGACCTCCACGACCTCCAGCTTCTCGTCGGGACGGTAGCGGCGCTCCAGCACGTGGCCCGTCGTCAGGTTGCGGATCTTGACGTGCTGCTGCCCGCCCATCTTGCCGGTCCCCTGGTGGAAGTCGGACAGCACCACCTGGAAGAGCTGGCCGTCGAGGCGAAGCACCATGCCGCCTTTGATCTCGGATGCGGGATTCATCTCGTCCGTGATGTTACTACAGCCGGGTTCCCGGGACGCGTGGGACGGGCATCCCTGCCCGTCATTCCAGATACCGGCCTGGAAGGCCGGGTCACGACCGGTAAGGCAGATTGACAAACGCTACCTTGAAAGGTAACATTTCTCGATGGGGACGATTCGCCGGGTGGCTACGTCTTCCTGACCTGGATCGGCGATCACACCCCTAGACACGTTCATGTCTATCGCGATGGCAAACTCGTCGTGAAGTGGGACCTCGAGAACGGTCAGCCGATGACCGGCCACGCCTCGCGCAAGGTCGTCGAGTTGATTCGTGAACTCGAATCGGAAGGAAAGCTGTGAAGATCCAATCAGTCGCCGCCAACAACCGGAAGAAGGCGTTCGAAGTGAAGACGCGCCGCGGGACTCTCCCTTTCCCATACGCCAAGTCCGATCCGACGCCTTCGACCTCGGACCGGGTCGTCGAGTTGTTTGTCGACGAGGAACTGGGACGCGAGGCGTTCACGTACGTACTCCAATCGGGAGCCGAGGGGACGGTTCACGTCGAGCAGGCCCTCGACTACAACGGCGACCCCGCCTATTTGCGCGATCTGCTGCTCTACCAGCTCACCCTCGAAGCCCAGCGGCGAGTCGCGGGAAGCCCGCTGTCCAAGCGCGAGCTGATTCGCCGTTTGGGAACCTCGGCCACCCAGTTTTACCGCCTCCTGGATCAAGCCAACTACCGCAAGTCGATCGATCAGATGCTCGCCCTGCTGCACGTCCTGGACTGCGAGGTCGAACTTCGGGTCCGAGCCCGAAGTGCGTGAGTTGCCTCTCCCGCTCCTGAATCGCGGCCTGGAAGGCCGCGCCACACAGAATCGCGGCCTGGGAGGCCGGGCCACAATTGTGGGAACCCGCGGGCGTCTCGTCTATAATCCCCTACCTGAACCAAAGGAGGCTGGATGAGCGCTCGGCTGAGCCTGATGATGTTCCTCGAGTTCTTCGTGTGGGGGGCCTGGTACGTCACCGTGGCCAACTACATGACCCGGATCGGCATGTCCGAGGAGATCTACCTCGCCTTCCTGGTCTCCCCCGTCGCCGCCATCGTCTCCCCCTTCTTCCTGGGGATGGTGGCCGACCGGTTCTTTTCCACCGAGAGGGTTCTCGGCGTGCTGCACATCCTGGGCGGGATCTTCCTGATCCTGGCGCCTCAGGTGGCCGAGGGCCCGGGGGCGTCGAGCACGCTCTTCCTGCTGTTGCTGCTGGTGCACATGCTCTGCTACATGCCCACGCTGGGGCTG
>JBFGHG010000495.1:0-3803 GCA_041578395.1 Acidobacteriota bacterium | reverse complement strand
GGCGATTACTCCGGCTCTGCCCGGCTGAGCAGCTCTTTCACCGAAACGCCCACCTGCGACCCCTCGCCCCCGAACAGCGAGCCGGTCACCCGCCGGCGCACCCGCTGCAGCAACAGCTGGTAGGTCGAGTCGGGCAGCGGGATGTAGCCCACCTCGCGCGTCAGCTCGGCGGCGTTTTCCAGGTAGAACTCCACGAACGCCGCCACCTGCGGCTTGTCCAGGGCGTCGGCACGGACATAGATGAACACCGGGCGGGACAGCGGCTGGTAGGTGTTGTTGGAGACCGTGTCGGGGCTGGGCAGGATGGCGCCCTCCCCGTTGGTCGGGTCCTCGTCGTCGATGGGCACAGCGCGCAGGCGATCCCGGTTCTCCTCGTAGTAGGCGAAGCCGAAGAAGCCCAGCGTGTCCAGATCCGAGGCCACGCCCTGCACCAGCACGTTGTCGTCCTCGCTGGCGGTGAAGTCGCCCCGGCTGGCGCCCTCCTCGCCCACGATCGCCTGCGTGAAGTAGTCGTAGGTCCCCGAGTCGACGCCGGGTCCGAAGAGCCGGAGGTCCCGGTCGGGCCAGCCCACCCGCACGTGGTTCCAGCGGACCACCTTCCCCTGCGCCTCCGGCCGCCACAGCCGGGTCAGCTCGTTGACGGTCATCCTGTCGGCCCAGTCGTTGTCCTTGTGGACCACCACGGCGATTCCGTCGTACGCCACCGGCAGCTCGACGAACTCCACTCCGCTTTCCCGGGCGGCCTCGAGTTCCACCGGCTTGATGGGCCGCGAGGCATCGCTGATGTCCGTCTCGCGCCGCACGAACTTCTTGAACCCGCCGCCGGTGCCCGAAACGCCGACCGTGACCCGCACCTCCGGATGGACGCCCCGGAATTCCTCGGCCACCGCCTCGCTGATCGGAAACACCGTGCTCGAGCCGTCGATCGCCACGTATCCCGTCAGCTGAGTCCCTTCCGGCTCGGGGCCGCCGCCGCACCCCGCGGCAACCATCAGCAACACTCCCGCAATCAGTACTCCCGCACGCATACGCCCCCCTGAATCTCGACGTTCATCCTTCACGATTGCACGGGGCCCTGGTCCCCACTCCAACCTTCACGAAAACCACGGAAACTCGAACACACACCTCGATTCCGAAGCGGACCAGAGCCCGAACGCAGGTTACGCCCGACGGGTAAACGCCGCTCAAAGGCCGTGTAAAGTTCCCGTTAATTCTCCTCGCACTTGTAGCCGACCCCGCGGACGGTGACGATCCGCCGCCCGGCCGGGCCCAGCTTCTTGCGCAGCGCCCGGACGTGCACGTCGACGTTGCGGTCGATGATGATGCTGCGCCCTTCCGTGATGTGATCCAGCAGCCGGTCGCGACTCATGACCTGGCCGGGATGGGACGCCAGCACTCGAAGCAGCCGGAATTCCGCGGGCGTGAGCGCGACCGGCACTCCCGCCACCCGGGCTTCGAAACGCACGGAATCGACCTCCAGGTCGCCCACGCGAACCACGGCTTCGGGCGCATCGGCCTCGGCCGGCGCGCTGGCCCGGCGCAGCACGGCCCGGACCCGGGACACCAGCTCCCGCACGCTGAACGGCTTGGTGACGTAATCGTCCGCCCCCAGTTCCAGACCCAGCACCACGTCGCTCTCCTCGGCCCGGGCGGTCAGGATGACCAGGGGCAGGTGACGGGTCCGCTCCTCGGCCCGCAGGCTCCGGCACAGCTCGAGACCCGGAACGTCGGGCAGCATCAGGTCCAGCACGACCAGATCGGGCAGCGGTCCCTCCAGAGCGCGCCGCCCCTCCCGGGCCGAGGCGGCCTCCCGGACTTCGAAGCCCTCCCGCTCCAGGGCGACCCTCACCAGTTCACGGATGTCCGCGTCGTCCTCCACGATCAGGACTTGCCGCCGGTCCGCGAAGCCGCTCACGATTCCTCTCCGGCGGGGACGGGCGGCCCGGGCTGCGGCAATTCGAAGAACACCCGTGTCCCCTCCCCCAGCTCGCTTTCTAGCCAGACGCGCCCGCCGTGCAGCGCCACGATGTGCTTGACGATGGAGAGTCCGACGCCGCTGCCCTGCATGCGCCCGAGGTCTCCCGAGGCCCGGTAGAAGCGCTCGAAGACCCGGCCCTGGTCGACCTCGGGGATTCCGGAGCCGGTGTCGCTGACCGCGAACCGCACGGCACCGTTGCGCGGCTCCACCAGGACCCCGATGCTGCCGCGTTCGGTGTGGGCCAGGGCGTTCTCGAGCAGGTTGTGCAGCGCCCGGACCAGGAGAGGGCGGGCAGCCGAAAAAGCCGTCAAGCCAGGACTCTGGAAGTTCCACTCCAGCCCCTTGCTCCGAGCCCTCTCGAGGAACGCCCGTTCCAGCTCTTCGCGCAGGTCGGACAGCGTCACCGTCTCCCGCCGCAGGCTGAGCTGGCCCCGCTCGATGCGGGACAGATCCAGCAGCGCCTGGATGATCTCGGCCAGCTGGGCCGAATTGCGGGCGATCTTCTCCAGGAAACGCTGCTGTTCGGCAGTCAGGTTCTCCGGCTGCTGCTGCAGGGTCTCGGCATAGCCTCGAATCGAGGTCAGCGGCGTGCGCAGCTCGTGGCTGAGGTTGGTCACGAAGTCGCGCCGCACCTGCTCCAGGCGGCGCAGTTCGGTGAGGTCGTGAAAGACGGCCACCACCCCCCGGTTGCCGGCCGGCTCGACGGGGGAGAAGACTACGCCGAGGCTCTGGTTCCCGACCTCGATCTCGCGGCCGGCCGCCTCGCCTCCGCGGAGCACTTCTTCGATCCCCTGCTGGAGTTCTGGCAGACGCACCAGCTCCAGAGGCACCTTTCCCACCGGATCCGCGTCGAGTCCGAAGATCTGCGAGAAGGCGGGGTTGGCGTACTGGATGCGGCCGTCCGAGGCGGTGACCAGCACCCCCTCGCGCAGGCTTCCCAGGATGGTGTCCAGGCGGCCCCGCTCGGTCTGAAGCCGCGCCAGCGAGCCCTTCAGTTCGGCGGCCATCGCCCGTACGCTGGCGGCCACCCCCGACAGCTCGTCGCGGTCGGACAACTGGATGGGGGTGTCCAGCCGTCCCCGGGCCAGCTCCCGGACGGCAGCCTCCAGGACTTCGACCGAGCGCGTCCAGCGGCGCGTCAGCCACCAGCCCAGCGGGGCGAACAGAGCGATCAGCAGCAGCGCCCTCCCTCCCAAAGCCCACCGCATTTCGGCCAGCCGCTGCTCCAGGCCCTGAAGCGTGGTGGCGACGCGCAGCACCCCCCGCTCTTCGGGCAGGCGCAGCGCCACGTAGAGCAGATGCTCGTCCAGGCTGGTGCTGTAGCGGGTGCTCCAGCCGATCCCGTCGCGCAAGGCCTCCTGCACCTCCTCCCGATTGATGTGGTTCTCGAGCGCGGCCAGCGCCTCCCCCGAAAAGGCGGAGTCGGCCAGCACGCGTCCGGAGGCATCCATCATGGTGATCCGGCTGGAGAGGCGCGTACCCGTCTGGTCGATGCGCGCGTCGAGATCGGCTGCGTCCGGCTCGACCAGCGGCGCCAGCGCCCGCAACTGGTCCTCCATCCGCTGCCGCACCGTTTCCAGGTAGAAATCGCGCAGCCAGTGTTCCGCCCACAGCGCGAAGGCCGTCATCGCCACCAGCAGCATGAGCAGCGAGGCAAGCGCAATTTTCGTCCGCGGCCGCATCCGTGCATTATCGGGGGCGGCGATGAAATTTCCAAAGACTGGTGCGGAGTCCGAAGGCTTGCCTTCGCTTTTATCCGCGGCGCCTCGGCGCCGCTGCGGGCCGGCGGTTGACCCGTCCAGCCATGCTCCCTACACTGCGCGGG
>JBFGHG010000494.1:0-3810 GCA_041578395.1 Acidobacteriota bacterium | reverse complement strand
TGGTCGGTGAGCAGCAGCAGCAGGTCCGCCTCGGCCAGGATCGCCACCAGGGCCGAGAGGTTGTCGTTGTCGCCGACCTTGATCTCGTCGGTGGCCACGGCGTCGTTTTCGTTGACCACGGGGATGATCCGCTCCGCCAGCAGTGACTGCAGGGTGTCGCGGGCGTTGAGGAAGCGGTGGCGGTCGTCCATGTCCGCGCGGGTCAGCAGCATCTGGCCGATGCGGATGTCGTAGATCTCGAAGAGGCGCTGCCAGGCCAGCATCAGCCGGGTCTGGCCCACGGCCGCCAGCATCTGCTTGTTGGTCAGGGTGGGCGAGAGTTCCGGGAAATCCAGGGTTTCGCGGCCCGCCGCGATGGCGCCCGAAGTGCAGATCACCACGTCCAGCCCGCGCCCGTGGGCCTCGGCGCACTGGCGCACCAGTTCCAGCATCTGGGGACGGTTCAAGCGCCGCGTCCCGCGAGTCAGCACGCTGGTCCCGAGCTTGACCACCAACCGCCGGTACATGACCGGCATAGTCTATCGAAAAGCGGGAGCCGGTATAATCGGCAGCCATGGAGCAGAAGGCGGGCGGAGCGGGAGACTGGCTGCAGCTGAGCGAGCGGACGTCGCGGCTGCCGCCCTACCTGTTCGGGCAGATCAACAAGGTCAAGGACGCCAAGCGCCGCGACGGCATCGACGTCATCGACATGGCGATGGGCAATCCGACCGCTGCCACCCCCAAGGTGATCGTCGACAAACTGTGCGAGGTGGTCCAGGACCCCCGCAATCACCGCTACTCGGCGGCGGCCGGCATCTACAACCTGCGCCGGGAGATCTCGCGGTTCTACGAGGAGCACTACTCGGTCCCGCTGGACCCCGAAGACGAAGTGATCGCCACCATCGGCTCCAAGGAGGGCTTCGCGCACCTCTGCCTGGCCCTGATCGGAGCAGGCGACACCGCCATCGTGCCGGCCCCCTCCTACCCGATTCACAGCTACGGGGTGGTGCTGGCGGGAGGCAGCTACCTGAGCCTGCCGGTCGCCGACGACGAGCACTTCCTGCGCACCGTCGACGAGACGTGCCGCACCTACTTCCCCCGCCCCAAGGTGCTGTTCGTCAACTACCCGCACAACCCCACGGGCCACATAGTGTCGCTGGACTTCTTCCGCGAAGTGGTGGCCCTGGCGCGGCGCCACCAGCTGATCGTGGTGCACGACCTGGCCTACGGCGGACTCGGCTTCGACGGCTACCGCCCCCCCAGTTTCCTGGAGGCGCCGGGGGCCAAGGAGGTGGGCGTCGAGTTCACCACCATGTCGAAGACCTTCAACATGGCGGGATGGCGGATCGGCTTCTGCAGCGGCAACCGCCGGGTGATCCACGGGCTGTCGCGGATCAAGGGGTACTACGACTACGGCATCTTCCAGGCCATTCAGATCGCCTCCATCGTCGGCCTGCGCAACTACGACCGGATCTCCCGCCGCCAGACGAAGCTCTACCAGGAGCGCCGCGACCTGCTGGTGGAGCGGCTGCACCAGGCCGGCTGGGACAACTTCGAGGCTCCCAGAGCCGGGATGTTCGTCTGGGCGCCGCTGCCGCCCGGCCTCGGACACCTCACCTCCATGGAGTTCGCCGAGCGGCTGATGGAAGAGGCGGAGGTGGCCGTGGCGCCGGGGATCGGGTTCGGGGAACAGGGGGAGGGGCATGTCCGGCTGGCCCTGATCGAGAACCGCCAGCGGCTGCAGCAGGCCGCCCGCCAGATCACGCGCACGCTGAGCGAGTGGCGCCGACAGGGGGTCATGCGCCAAGTGCCGGTCGGCGAGTGAGCTACACGCCGTACTGATGGCGCATCGTCTTCTGATACTCCGGGAAGTAGTGGCCGATCACCCGGAGGTCGAAGCGACGCAGGATGCTGGTGTTGGGTTCGCGGTCCAGCAGGAACCGAAAAGAGTCTTCGACCAGTTGCTCGACGGAGACCTTGCCCCCCGTCAGCTCCTCGTGAAAGTCGGGATCGACTGTGACCAGGTGCTGGGTCTCCGCTCCGGCGGCGACCGTGACCCGGTAGTCCTCTCCTTCGGCCTGGACGGTGATCGTGGCGCTCATCGCTTCCATGGTAGTGCGTCCGGGTGAATCGGGGCAAGGTTGCGGTGGTCCGGCTCCATGCTCGAATCGCGTCCTCCGGCAACACCCGAAACGCGGCGCTATGCCGCGGAGTCACCGCACGAAAGCGGCGCCGGTCGCGTGATGACGACTTCCGTCTCGAGCCGTTCGGCGAGCGCGATCAGCGAGGCGTCTGTCCCACCCGGGGGAAGCGTACTGCTGGACGGGATCGCTCATTCTCTGGAAGTCGTTGCCGTGGGGCGGACCCGCGTCAACGATAGCCGAGGCCGCCGGCGCAAGGACGAGCGTCAATACGCCATTGCGGCGAACCCCGCCGCCTTGCGCAGCATGGCCAGCTGGCCGATGTGGTAGGCCTCGTGGTGCAGCAGGAAGTTGATGCACCCCAGGACGGTCCGATCGCCCGAGGGGAGGCGGTCGGGAAAGGGGTCGTCCAGATCGGCCGCATCGAGCCCATCGAGCCGCTGCCGCAACAGCTCCCCTCCCCGTTTCCACCCTTCCAGGATTCGCTCCGGCGCCGGGAATCGGCGCAGTTCGTCGATGCCCCGAATCCCGTCCAGCAATTCGGCGAAGGGTCCCTTCACCGGATCCCCCAGGCGGCTGATCAGGAAGAAGCGGACCTCCACCAGGTGGGCGCCCACGAAGCTCATGCTGTTGGTGTCGGGCGAGAAGCGCCGCTCGGCCGAGGCCGCGTCGACGCCGTCGAAGCAGTTCGAGAAGAGGTGGTCGTTCAGCTCGACCGTGGCGAACAGGGGCTCGAGTCGAGGGTCCACGGCTAATCCATGGTCTGGCCGCCGCACAGGTTGTAGGCCTGTCCGGTCACGTTGCGCGCCTGCGGCGAGGCCAGGTAGCAGACCAGCCCGGCGATCTCCTCGGGAGGGATGATCTCCTTGAGTGGAACGTTCTCCAGCGCTTCGCGGCGGAACTCCTCGTAGGCGACTCCCATCCCCTTGGCTCCTGCCTCCATCCCCTCACGGGCCATCGTGGTCTCGACCCAACCGGGGCAGATGGCGTTGACGGTGATCCCGCGCGGAGCCACCTCCAGGGCCAGCGCCCGGGTGAACCCGAGGATTCCGTGTTTGGCGCTGCAGTAGGCCGTGTATCCGGGGACGCCGAAGCGCCCCAGCACCGAGGAGAAATTGATGATCCGTCCGCCCTCCGGCATCGTTCGCAGGGCGCAGCGGCTGCAGAAGAACGAACCGTCCAGCGTCACGCTCAGGATGGTGTGCCAGCGGTCGTCACGCGGGTCGTGAATGGGCGTCGGCCCACCCACGCCGGCGTTGTTGACCAGAATGTCGACCCGCTCCCAGCGCTCCTGGACGGCGGCGAAGAAGTTCTCGACTTCCTCCCGTTCGCTGACGTCGCAGGGCCGGGAGAACACGTCCACGCCCCGGCCGCGCAGTCCGGCGGCGGCCTCCTCCAGCGGCTCGGCCCGCCGGGCGCAGATGGCGACGCGGGCCCCGCGGGTTCCCAGCGCTTCGGCAATCGCGCGCCCGATCCCCTCGCTGGCCCCGGTCACGACGGCAGTCCGATTCTGAAATTCCATGCGGCAGGACTATATCCCCCCCACCTCCCCGGCACAACCAACTCGAAACGCGGGTCCTAATCGAATCGTGGTCGCAATCGCAATCGTAATCGTAATCGTAATCGCAATCGATCACGGCGACCCCGACCCGGACGCCTCCAGCCCGGCATCGGCACTCCGAAGCAGCCG
>JBFGHG010000493.1:0-3812 GCA_041578395.1 Acidobacteriota bacterium | reverse complement strand
CGCCTACCGGCTGCACGGCTGGGAACCGCCGGGCGGGTCCGACCTGGAGGTGGCGCTGGTGCAGCCGGACATCGCCGTGGCCGGGGACCGCGACTACTACGCTCAGGCCTATTTCCGCCAGCTTCCCGACCAGTACGCGCGGGCCGCCGCCGCCGGGGCCGACCTGGTGATCTTCCCGGAGGCGCCCAACCCGTACGTCTTCCTGGACGATTTCTACTTCCGCACCTTCTACCAGCGCCTGGTGAGCGACTACCGGACCCCGCTGGTCTTCAACGGAGCCGCCCGCCGGCCCGCAGGCGGCAGCTTCAACAGCGCCTTCCTGCTGGAGGCGGACGGCACCGTCGGCCCCCGCTACGACAAGCTGCACCTGGTCCCTTTCGGCGAGTACCTGCCCTACGGGCGCCTGCTCGGTTTCAGCCGGCCGCTGGTCTCCCACGTGGGGGGGTTCGTGGCCGGCGACGGGGACAGCCCTCCCCTGCGGGTCGGCGACACCCCGCTGGGCCTGCTGATCTGCTACGAGGCCATCTTTCCGGAGCTGAGCCGGCGGGCCTCCGGCCAGGGGGCCGGACTGCTGGTCAACCTCACCAACGACCTCTGGTTCGGAGACACGGCGGCGCCGGAGCAGCACCTGCAAATGGCCGCCTTCCGCGCTTTGGAGCAACGCAAATACCTGCTGCGGGCGGCCAACAGCGGCTACAGCGGGGCGGTCGACCCCTGGGGCCGGATCGTGCGCCGCTCCGGGCTGTTCCGCCGTGAAATCCTGAAGGTCGAGGTGCGCTCCAACTCCCACCGCAGCCTGTACTCCCGCTGGGGCGACGCTCCGGTCTTTTCGATTATACTGGTGGGCGTTCTGGCGGTACTGGTGGGCTGGGCCCGAAACGTCCGCTGATGCAAGCGAAGGAGACGGCTGGTGGAGGACTTCAACGAGCGCTTCGAAGACCTGAAAGAGAGAATCGGACACCTCTGGGAGTATCTTTGACGTAGCCGGCAAGGAGCGCGAACTGGCCGCCATGGAAGAGGAGCTGGCCGACCCCGAGTTCTGGTCCCGCCACCAGGAGTCGCACAAGCTGCTGAAGCGGCGGCGCATCCTGGAAGACGCCCTGAAGCTGGCCAAGACCTGCCGGTCTTCGCTGGCGGACGTGGAGGCCCTGCTGGAGCTGCAGGCGGAGGGCGAGGAAGTCACGGCCGAGACCGAGAAGGAATTGAGCCGGCTCGAGGAGACGGTCGAGGAGACCGAGTTGCAGACGCTGCTCTCGGGCGAGCACGACGACAACCCGGCCATCGTCACCATTCACCCCGGAGCGGGAGGCACGGAGAGCCAGGACTGGGCCGAGATGCTCTTTCGGATGTACCTGCGCTGGGCCGAGAAGCGGGGCTTCGACACCGAAATCACAGACTACCAGGCGGGGGAGGAGGCGGGCCTCAAGTCGGTCACCTTCCTGGTGGAAGGAGACTACGCCTACGGCTACCTGTCGGCCGAGATCGGCGTTCACCGGCTGGTGCGGATCTCCCCCTACGACGCGGGCGCCCGGCGCCACACCTCGTTCGCCTCGGTGTTCGTCACCCCCGAGATCGAGGACGACGTGGAGATCGAAATCGACGAGAAAGACCTGCGCGTGGACACCTACCGCTCCTCGGGCGCGGGCGGGCAGCACGTCAACGTCACCGACTCGGCGGTGCGCATCACCCACCAGCCCAGCGGGATCGTCGTGCAGTGCCAGAACGAGCGGTCGCAGCACCGCAACAAGGAAACCGCCATGAAGATCCTCCGCTCCAAGCTCTACGAAATGGAGCTGGAGAAGCGCCGCGAGGAGTTGAGCGAACTGGAGGAGAGCAAGTCGGAGATCGCCTGGGGCAGCCAGATTCGCTCCTACGTCCTGCACCCCTACCGCATGGCCAAGGACCACCGCACCAAGCACGAGACCGGCAACGTGGACGCCGTGCTGGACGGGGACCTGGACCCCTTCATCGGGGCGTTCTTGAAGAAGAAAGCCGCGCGTAAGCAGGAGGCCGCCGTTGAGTAATCCGCCCTCTCCCTCCGAGCAGGAACCGGTCAGCCCCGAGGTCACCGAGCAGCTGCGCCGCCAGGCCGAGGCCCTGCGCGAGACCGCCCGCCCGCAGTACCGTTCGCCGGCCGCGGCCTCACCCGCCCGCAAGTTCGCGCTGCTGGCGCTGATCGGCATCACCGTGGGCGGGTCCCTCTTCCTGCTGCTGATGTCCGGGACGCGGCGCCAGCTGATCGAGCGGGTGAGCCAGGAGTGGACGCGGCTGTACCAGAGCGACCGGCAGGCGGGCATTCACAAGCTGCCGGCCCCGCCGCCCCGGCTCCGGGAAGCGAGGGTGATCGGGGCCGTCCCGGTGATCGTCGACAGCAGCATCACCCAGATCATCGACCCTACGGTGGAAGAAGAAGAACGTCCGGTTTTCGCGCCGCCCCCCAAGAACGCCCAGGCGGAGACCGCCTTCCGGCTGCTGACGGAGAAGTCGGCCGCGGCCCGACGGCTGGTCCAGGGAAGCGTGGCGGGAGTGCAGTACCAGGGTTGGAGGCCCCTGCAATTCCGCCCACCGGTGTTCGTGGTGGACCTGGTGGCCAGCGCCTCGGGGCGTGAAGCCCACTACGTCTGGTCGGTCAACCTCGAAGACGGCGAGACGCGGCCGCAGAGCCAGCTGGCCCGCGACCTGGAAGCCTCCTCCCGCTAGCGCACCACTGGCGCCGCAAAACGCCTCGCCCCGGCTCGGCGTCTTGCCCCAGCCCCGCCTACCCAGGACCGGTCCATTCCATGGACACGCTCCTGGCGCCGCAAAACGCCTCGCCGCGGCCCGGCGTCTCGCCCTGACGGCCAAAATCGCAGACCCCCCTGCTACACTCGGGAGCCGTGAAGATGCTGTGGCAGATCTCGGAAGGCGGCAGCGAGCAGGTTCGGCTCCTGAGCGGAGAGCTGGGGATTTCCCCGCTGCTGGCGCGGTTGCTGGTGGAGCGCGGGCTGGCCGATCCCGAACGGGCCTGGAGCTTTCTGAACCCCCGGCTGGAAGACCTCCACGATCCCTTCGCCCTGGCGGACATGGAGCGCGTCGTGCAGCGAATCTTCCAGGCCCGCGAGCAACGCCAGAAGATCCTCGTGTACGGGGACTACGACGTGGACGGGATCACTTCCACGGTAGTGCTGCGGCGCGCGCTCGAGATGCTGGGAATCGAGTCCGATTTCCACATGCCCCGCCGGCTGAAGGACGGCTACGGGCTGCAACCGGAGGTGATCCGGGACGCCCACGAGAAGGGGTACCGGCTGGTGATCACCGCCGACAGCGGCATCCGGGCCTTCGAAGTCTGCGAGCTGGCGCGCGAGCTGGGCGTGGACCTCGTGGTGACCGACCATCACCTGCCCGACGCCACCTTGCCGCCGGCCTGGGCGATCATCAATCCCAAACGCCCCGACTGCTCCTACCCCTGCCAGGACCTGGCGGCGGTGGGCGTGATCTTCAAGCTGGTACAGGCGCTCTTTCGACGGGCCGGAAAAGAAAGCGTGATCCCGCACTTCCTCAAGCTGGTGGCCATCGGAACGATCGCCGACCTCGTCCCCTTGACGGGGGAGAACCGGATCATTGCCCGCTTCGGCCTGGAGGGCCTGAGCAGCCCCCGCAACGTGGGGCTGAAGGCGCTGCTGGAGGGGGCCGGGGTGAGCCGCCACGTGAGCCACTTCGACATCGGCTTCAAGGTGGCGCCCCGCATCAACGCCGTGACCCGCATGGGGGGCGGACGCGAGGTGGTCGATCTCTTCTCGGTGACCGACGAGCAGCTGGCCGAACGGATGGTG
>JBFGHG010000492.1:0-3816 GCA_041578395.1 Acidobacteriota bacterium | reverse complement strand
CGAGCACCAGGGCCTGCGGGGCATCCAGGTCGCGGGCCACAATTTTGGGGTCTCCGGTGCGGGGATCGACTCTCAGGACCTGCCCGCTGGTCTGGCCGGCCACCAGCAGGTACTCCTGTCCGTCGCGGCCCAGGAAGGAGATCATCTTGGGGACCTCTTCCCCTTCCAGGTCGATCAGGAACGTGCGGTCACCGTCCTCGCCCATTCCGAAAATGGTGCTCAGCAACCCTTGTACCGGTCGGGCGTCCGCTCGGCTGGTGCCGGCGAATCCCCCGACGGCGCCCAGCTCCGCAGTGTAGAGGCGCTGCAGGCTGCTGAGAAAGGCCAGGGACTGCACCAGCCCGACGCCGCTGGCCAGCTCCCGGGCGCTGGCGACATCCACCGAGGCCGCGACACTCCGCGGGCCGGAGACGGCGGTGACTACCGCCGGCAGCACGTCCGGTGCCAGCGGAGGCGCAGTGTACCGGCCGGCGCTGTCTACGGTTCCGAACTCGGCGCTCCCTCCCTCGATGCCGTTGACCAGCCACCGTAGGCTGCCGGACAGTTGCTCGGCCCGGAACTCCTGAGAGCGCCCCTCGAAGAGGATGGCGAAACGGGGCACCACGCGCGGAACCGGCACTTCCGCGTCGGGACGAAAGCTCTCGGGAGCCGGCTGGGCTGGAATGTTGGAGAGCACGCTGCCCTGATCCGTGCCGAACAGCGACGAGGCGAAGATTGGGACGTTGCTGCGGATCAGCAACAGGCCGCCCGCCTGCCCGTCCGCTTCCGGAATCAGGTCGGTCACCATCCTGCTGATTCGCTGCCCCGGGAGCAGCACCGCGTCGAACGTGCCCAGCAGCTCGCCCCCGGTGTTCAGAGCCACCATCCGGACATCCGCCGCGAGGGTCCCCGAATTGAGCAGCGCAACGCCCGTGAAAAAGCCCAGACTCGTGGCCAGGTGAGAGAAGAGGGCCCGGTTGCGTCCCCGCGCCATGGGGCTCAGAGTCGCAGCCGCCCCCGTCTCGGCCTGCAGCTCTAGATAACCGGTGATCCCGGCCGAAGTCGACCTCACCTCCAGCCATCCCTCCAGAGGCTCCTCGCCCCGAAAGCCGAACAGCTCGACCAGCTCCCGATCCACGCTTTGTCCGGGCGCCAGGCTGATGGCCACAGGGTTGGCCCGCACCTCGTCCACGAACAACCTCCCGTCGGGACCATGGGCCGTGACCGTCGCGATCAGGGCACGATCGGAAAGGTTCGCCAGGCCCAGACGGGTCACGAAAGGACCCAGCACGCTGACTTGGGGGAAGTAGATCGCGTTGAGGATCTCGTTGGAACTCCGTGCGTTGAGCCCCTGAATGTCTCCCCCCGGCGTCCGGATCAGCTCGAAACCCACCAAGTCCTGCCTGGACTCAGCCAGGACGTAGGCGCCCGCCGGCACCTCCTCCTGGCCGAAGAACGTCCCCAGATCCAACCGGGCCGCCCCCAGCGCGGCCACTTGCAGGGTGTCGGCCAACGGCTCCTCGTCTTCGACCACGAGCGTGAGTTCCACTTCGACGGCCACGTCGCTCGTGTTCACGAGATTCAGCTCGGTGGAAAAGCCGCCGCCCACCCGGACCTGGTGAAAAATGATTCGACGGGCCCGCACGGGAATGTCCGCACCATCGAACTGGGTGCCCTCTCCATTCAGAATCAGGAAGAAACCGGTCAGCCCCGAGCTCGCGCTGGAGGCCCGAAACCACCCCACGGTATCGGCGCCGAAGTCGCTCCCGAAGAGCTGCCGGGTCAAAGTGGCGATCTGCCGTCCGGCGGGGATTTGCATCTGCCGGACCGCCAGCACGGCCCCGTCCTGCCCGTAGGCGGTGAGAGTGACGTCGGCATCCTCGGGATTGGGATTGACGATCGCCACCCCGGTGATGGTCCCGGGTTCGAAGGCCAGGCGGGGAAAATCGAGTACGCTGACGCCCGGCAGCCACCCAGCGCAGAGAGACACGAGCAGTGCCGCCGACGCCAGCCGTCCTATCGAGGGCCGCCAGAGCCGGGGCCTGGGGGTGCCGGTCTCGTTCATCTTCGCTTCCTCCTCGCCTTTTCCGACTGCGGCGTCGGGTCCTTCCGCGATCAACGCCTCAAGATCCTGGCCATCAACGGCCGGATGTCCCCCCGGTTCACGAGTCCGTCCCGATTGACGTCGAAGAGAGCCGTTCCGGCGAAGCCGCCGCCGGCCACGTCCTCCACTGCTTCACCATCGCCGTCGTTGATTTCTCGGATCAAGACTCCCAGGTCGGCCATGTCGACCTGGCCGTCGCCGTCCAGATCCCCCTCGATCATGACCTGATTGACGGCCGAGGCCTCGTTGTTGGAGAGGTCGGGGTCTGCCTCGGCGGCCTCGACGGTGGCCCGGTTGGTCAACTCAGCCGCCACCTCACCCACCATGACCGTAATGTCGATCGCCACGCTCTCGAGCGGTTGCAGCGCGTCCAGCCTGCACTTCACCTGCACCCCGCCCGCTTCCGGGTCGGGAGCCTCTTCTCGACACGGCTCCGGGAGGCTGTCCGGGAGCAGTTCCACGCCGCCGGGCAGAAAGTCGGTCAGAACCACCTGGGTGGCCGCCGATGGGCCGTTGTTGGCCACCTCGAGGTGATACACGAGTTCTCTGCCGGACGCTACCTGCTCGGCGTCGGTCTCCTTTTCCAGTGTGAGGTCGGCCGCCGGATCGACCACGAGCAGTAGGCGCTGTTCGTTATTGCCGGGGACCGGGTCGCGATTGGCCGCCGTAACGCTGGCGTTGGAATTCGAGGTCCCACTGCGCTGTGTGCTGACGTCGAGCACGACTTCGAAGGTCTCACCCGACCGGACCCGCCCCAGGTTACAGGTCACGAGGCCCGCTACCACGCTGCAGGCCCCCCGGGGAAACAAACTGGCGGACTCCAGCGCCACCCCCTGGGGAAGCCCCCAGCGCAGCTGCACGCTCGTGGCCGTGGCCGGCCCCAGGTTTTCCACTTCGGCCCGGAGCCGGAGCGGAGATCCCAGCAGTGAAGGACTGGGCGAACTGCTCAGGCGCAGTTCGAGGTCGGTAGAGCTGTCCACGGCGGTGGCCTCGGCCGCCTGGTTGTCGGCCAAAGACGGGTCCGTCTGATCACCGCTGACCTGGGCCTGCAGCACCACTTCGCCAGTCACGTCCTCCCCGATCCGCACCACCAGGTCAACTGTCTGGGACGCTCCGGCGACCAGCCCTCCCAGCGTGCAGGTGAGCACGAGGTTGGAGAAGTTGCAGCCGGGGCCGGCCGATACGAACTGCATCCCCGGCGCCAGGTCCGCCGTCAGAATCACTCCAGTGGCGTCTGAAGGACCGGCATTGCTGACCAACAGGTTCTCGGTGACTTCCGATCCCACCGCCACCGGATCGGGCGTGTCCGTAATCGCCAGCATCAGATCGGCGGAAGTGGCTACGGCGGTCGTCTCGGAGGTCGATTCGTTGCCGGGGTTGCCTTCGCTGGTGGACGAGGCGACCGAGACGGTGTTGGTGAGCGTTCCCGTGGTGGAGGAGTCCACCGCCACGGTGAGGGTGTACTGGGCCGAGCCGCCGGCCACGATCGTGCCCAGGGTGCAGGCGGGCACTGCGCCGGGGTCCTCGGCGCAGCCCGAGGTGGAGACCAGCGTTACGCCGGCCGGCAGGGTGTCGGTCACCACCACGTTCAGGGCGTCCGAAGGCCCGTTGTTGGTGACGGTGACGGTGTAGGTCAGGTTGGTGCCGGCCGTCACCGGGTCGGCGGAATCGGACTTGGCGATCACCAGGTCGGCGAAGGTGGCCACGGCGGTCGTCTCGGAGGCCGACTCGTT
>JBFGHG010000491.1:0-3817 GCA_041578395.1 Acidobacteriota bacterium | reverse complement strand
CCATCGTCAGCTTCCCGTCGAACTCCATCCCGGCCGGAGGTCTGGCGCGGCCGTAGAAATCGCCGAGCTTCTTCATCTGCTCGTGCCCGGCCCGGGTGGGCATGGGGTCGACCAGCCCCCGGCCGCCGGAGACGAACTGCAACCCGGCGTGAACGAACCCGCTCCAGAACCCCCGCCGAAAGGCCTGCCGGAAGTTGCGCACCTTCCACAGTTCTTCTCGCGCCCAGCTCTTCTCGAACCGCTCGCGGTACCCGCCCAGCACCCCGGCGGAGAAGTCGCCGGCCACGAAGGCGTCCAGGATCGTCTCGGCGGCCAGCATCCCCGATTTGACGGCCAGGTGGATGCCCTTGAGCTTCTGGGCGTTGAGGAAGCCGGCGGAATCGCCGGTGATCAAAAGACCCGACGCCTCCAGCCGCGGCATGGAGTAGTAGCCTCCCTCCGGAATCGCCTTGGCCCCGTAGGAGACCGGCTCGCCCCCCTCGAGCATCTCCCGCACCCAGGGGTGCGCCTTGAACTGCTGAAAGAGCTGATGCCCGTCCAGCCGGGGGTCGTGGTAATCCAGGCCGACCACGAACCCCAGGTCCACCAGGTCGTCCTTCATGGTGTAGACGAAGCCGCCGCCGAACTCGCGCGTCCCCAGCGGCTGGCCCAGCGTGTGGTAGACCAGCCCCGGCTCCAGCCCGCCCGGCACCTTCCAGATCTCCTTGACGCCCACCGCGTAGATCTGGGGCTGCCGCCCGTCCTCCATCCCCAGACGCTGGAAGGCCTGGCGGGCCAGCGTGCCGCGAACCCCCTCCCCCAGCACGGTGACCTTGGCCAGCACGTCGATGCCCGGCTCGAAGTTGTCCTTGGGCTTGCCCTCGTGGTCGCGGCCCTTGTCGCCGATGCGTACGCCCAGCACCGAGTCTCCCTCCACGAGCAGCTCCACCGCTGGGAAATCCGGATAGACGTCGACGCCGTTGTCTTCGCACAGCTCGGCCAGCCAGCGGACCAGCCGGCCCAGCGAGGCCACGTAAAACCCGTGGTTCTTCAGGGGAGGCGGCGTGATCGGGGAACGGTAGGCGTCCTCGCGGGTGAGCAGGTAGAGGGCGTCGTCCACCACGGGACCGTCGTAGGGCGGCTCCGTCCCGGGGAAGCCCTCCAGGAGTTCCTCGAAGCCGCGCGGATTGACCACCGCGCCGCTCAGCGTGTGAGCGCCGATCTCCCGCCCCTTCTCGATGACGAGAATGGTGGGGTCGTCCAGCTTCGGGCCGGGCTTCTCGCCCTTCTGGACATCCTGGTTGTGCTCCCGCACGAGCCGCGCGAGGTGCAGAGCTCCAGAGAGGGAGGCAGGCCCAGCCCCCACGAACAACACGTCGACTTCCAGCTGTTCCCGTTCCATGAGTCCCATGGATTATACGGGAAGCGCCGCAGGCCGTCGGCCAGCGGAAATCTCAAATCTCAAATCTCAAATCTCAAACAGTGCAATCCGAGTTGCTCAGTTGACCTGCTCAGGCCGGCGTAAGAACCGCTCGGCGCGCTGAATCTGGTGGTCCAGCATCTCCTTGCTGGCGTGCAGGGGCCGCAGCAGGTCTTCGCCCCAGCGCGCTCCGTGCGAGGCCGTACGCTGCACGCGGTATTCGAGGTCGTCGACGATCTCGACCACGCGGTCGCTGAGGTCCTCGTGGAGATCGCCCAGGCGGTCCACCACGTTTCCCTTCAGTTTGCGGAGATCCCGGCGGGTTCGCTTGCCGGACTGGGGCGCCAGCAGCAAGGCAATGGTGGCGCCGGTCGCTCCCGCCAGCAAGCTCCAGCCAATCGTACTCAACACTCTGTGTTCGGACATGCGAAAGCCTCCTTTCGAAACGAATATCACCCCTTCACATAAGACCGGAACAGGCGGCTGGCAAGTTCCTACTCCAACCGGGCAGCCAGCTCCTGGCGGCCTCGCTTTCGCGCCCAGTCCGCGGCGGTCTCGCCACGATCGTCGACGGCCCGCAGGTCCGCGCCGTTGTCGAGCAGAAAGTTTACCGCCGCTTCGTCGCCGCGCCAGGCGGCCAGCATCAGTGGGGTGATCCTTCCCCGGTCCTCCACGTCGGAAAACGCGTTGGGGTCTGCGCCGTGCGCCAGCAGGTCGGCAGCAATCTCCAGATGCCCGCGGCCCGCCGCCAGCATCAGGGGAGTGACCGTTCCGAACTGCGGGATGTGGGCGCGGACTTCGGCGGCTGCTCCAGCTTCCAGCAGGCGCTTCACGACCTCTCCGTGCCGCCGGAAGACGGCCAGCAGCAGCGCGGTATGACCGTTCGAGTTGACCGCCTCCAGTTGCACGGAGCGCTGAAGCAGCAAGCCGACGATCTCCGCATGGCCCCGATAGGCGGACATGTGCAACGGCGTCACGCCGTGATGGTTGGGGAGATTGCCGTCCGCCCCCCATTCGAGCAGCAATTGCACCACTTGCTGGTGGCCTTCCGACACCGCCAGCATCAGAGACGTCGACCCGGCCTCCTGGGGGGCCCGGCGGTCCACCTCGGCCCCTGCCTGGAGCAGGAGGCGCACCACGGGTGCGTGGCCCTCCTTGGCCGCCAGCAGCAGGGGGGGCGAGCCCCGAGAATCGGGACGCTCCAAAGCGGCGCCCGCCTCCAGCAGGACTTCGGCCGCCTCCAGGCGACCCGCCGCCGCTGCCGCGATCAATGGAGTCTGGCCAGCACAGCAACCCTCGGAAGCGAGGACATCGGGCGCCGCGCCGTGAGCCAGCAGCAGCGCCACCGCGCCCGGATCGCCGCTTTCCGCAACCCGGTGCAGCAGGGTACGACCGTCGGCGAGGCGGGGATTGGGGGGCGAGCCGACGCCCAGCAAGATTCGCGCGGTGTCCAGGCGCCCATGCGAGACGGCCCGGACCAGGGCTCGAGGCGACCGAGCGGGTTCAGCGCCCCGCGCGATCAGCAGACGCACGATTCGGCTGTGACCCTGCAGCGAAGCGCCGACCAGCGGCGTCTCGCCGGCCCGGTTGGTCCGGTTCGGGTCGGCGCCCTGCTCCAGCAGCGCCGCGGGGCAGGCGGGGTCGTCCTCCTTCGGCAAATAGAAGAGCGCGGAGTTGCCCGAATCGTCGGTCGCGTCCACGCGGGCGCCCGCCTCGAGCAGCAACCGGACGACCTCTTCGCGGCCCTCCGCCGCGGCATACATCAAAGGAGTCCGCCCATGCACCCCTCCCGCATTGACGTCGCCGCCGGCGAGCAGCCGTCGAATCCGGTCTTCGTCCCCGGAGCGCACGGCCTCGATCAGCGGGGTGTCCGCCGCGCGGACAGGCCCGCGAGGCTGATGGACGGGCTCGACCGCCGGCTCGGGTCGGGGGATGAGCAGAATCAGAGAAACAGTCAGGGCCAGCGCGGCAAACGCCGCGCCGGCCCATTTCGCGTAGGTTGTCATCTCCTTCCGGATCAGGGCAGGAGTTCGAGGTTGGGATCCTCCGGCACCCGCAGGTGCTGCAGGAACTGGATGACCCGGCGTTGCCTGAACTTCGGCAGCTGCAGGAAAGCGTCACGGGCCGATTGCGCCTCGCCGCCGTGGGCTTCGATGGCCTGGAAGAGTGTGGTCGCCCGGCCGTCGTGGATGTAGGGCGCCGTGTCGGCGATCCCCCACAGCCTCGCCGTTGTGAAGTCCCCATTGGGGATCTCGCCAAACTCGAAGTCCTCCTGGAGCCCCGGACCCATGTAGTGGCGCTTCAGATCCGCGAACATCGGGACGAACACCCCGCCTCCGGGGGCGGGATCGAAGCCCACCTCGACCAAGTCGATCATCGCATAGACGTTGGCGAAGGGATCGTCGGCCACCTCGGGAT
>JBFGHG010000490.1:0-3819 GCA_041578395.1 Acidobacteriota bacterium | reverse complement strand
CAGGTAGGTCCGCTCGTTGCCGTGTCCCGACCCCTGCAGGTGCTCCGTCCGGGTCTCCACCCACTTCACCGGCCGCCCGCCCACCCGGCGCGACGCCAGGGCGCAGACGGCCATCTGCGGGTAGTTGGTGATCTTGATGCCGAAGCTGCCGCCGATGTCGTGCGTCTGCACGTGGATCTGCTCCAGGGCGACCCCCAGCGCCGGCGCCAGGAACTGGATGCCGAAAGTGGGAAAGGAATTGTTGCAGACGAAGTAGATCTTCCCGTCCGGCTCCCAGCGGCAGACGACGCCGTTGTTTTCGAGCGGCGTGCTGGAGAAGCGGTGAAAGTGCAGCCGGCCGATGGAAACCACGGTGGCGGCCTCCTCGAAGGCGCGGTCCACCTCGCCCCACTCGAAGCGGTCCCCGTAGATGGCGTTGGTTCCGGCCTCCTCGTGCAGCAGCGTCTCGTCGAGCAGGGCCGTCTCGGCGTCGATGACCGCCGGCAGCGGCTCGTAGTCGACTTCGACCAGTTCGGCGGCGTCCTCGGCCACCATCCGGGAGGCCGCGATGACGGCGGCCACCGGCTCCCCCTGGTAGCGGACCTTCCCCACCGCCATGGGGTAGTCGAGGAGCTTGGCGCCCGGCTCGGGGCCGATCTGCATGAAGGGCTGTACGGTCTCGGCCAGCTCCGCTCCGGTGAGCACGGCCTCGACGCCCGGCAGGTTCTCCGCCGCCGAGGCATCGATGCCGCGAATGCGCGCGTGTCCGAAGGGGGAGCGGACGAAGTGCAGGTAGCGCATCCCGGCCATCTCGTAATCGTCCACGAACTTGCCGCGGCCCCGCACCAGCCGGTCGTCCTCCTTGCGCCGCAGGGGTTTGCCGACCCACTTCTTGTCGCCGCCGGGTGGAGTCACGCCGGGCCTCCCGCGGCGCCGCTGTCCAGCGCCCCCTGCAGCGAGTCGATCAGGGCCTGGATGTTCTTGCGGGTCAACGGCTCGAGCAGTCCGCGCGCCACCGAGGCGATCTTGCCGAACACCTGCGCCTGGCCCTGCCAGTTCACCCGGGTGCCTCCCTCCACCTCCGCCAGGTCGAAGGACGCCCCCAGGCTGACCGACCCTCCCGCCATGCTGCCGGTCCCGGTGTAGGAGGCGTGCTCGGGCGGGCGCCGCTCCTGGTTGCTGAGGCGAACCGTGGCGGTGCCGCGGATGTGCGAGACGCCCACCTTGATCTTGACCACGAAGTTGTTTGGATCGGTGACCTCCAGCGACTTGAAATGGGGCAGCAGCGGGGCGAACCGTTCGGGGTCGGTCAGAAAGTCGTAGACCTCCTGCCGAGGCCGGCTCACCTGGAAGTCTCCCTGGTGCGTGATGATCATTCGGCTCCCTCTTTCCTCATCGTCGCCGCCGCCTGGCGCACGGCCGCGATCACGTTCTGATAGCCGGTGCAGCGGCACAGGTTTCCGGCGATCGCCTTGCGGATCTCCTCTTCGTCCGGGTCGGGGTTGCGCGAGAGGAGGTAACGGACGGACATCAGCAGGCCGGGCGTACAGTAGCCGCACTGCAGGCCGTGGCAGTCGGAAAAGGCCTGTTGCAACGGGTGGAGCCGCTCGCCGTCGGCCAGCCCTTCCACGGTCTCGAGGCGCCCGCCGTCCGCCTGCACCGCGAACATCGTGCACGACTTGACGCTGACCCCGTCCAGCAGCACCGTGCAGGCACCGCAGTAGCTCGACTCGCAGCCCACGTGGGTGCCGGTCAGCCCCAGCTCCTGGCGCACGAAGTCGACCAGCAGCAGGCGGGGTTCCACCTCCCGCCGGTAGGACCGGCCGTTGACCTCGACCTCGATTTCGACCCGCGGGATCTCGTCAGCCATACAGGTGCCCCCCGCGCACGGTGTCCCCGGCCGCCCGCCGCGCCGCCCGGGAGACGGCCTCCTTGACCAGGCAGCCCACCAGCATCCGCTTGTATTCGCGCGATCCCCGCATGTCCGGCTGCGGGTCGGCGGCAGCCGCGGCCGCCTCCGCCGCCCGCTCCAGTCCGTCTCCGGAGGGAGTTCGCCCTTTCAGTTGGGCTTCCGCCTCCTCCGCGTGCACCGCCGTCAGACCGACGCAGCCCAGGTAGATCCGAACTCCGGAGCAGACGCCGTCCCGCAGCTCGAGGTGCACGGCGGCGCTGGCGGAAGCGTAGACCTGGGCGGTGCGCTTGAAAGCTACGAACGCTCCGCCGCTGCCTGCCGGGGGAGCCGAAATCCGGACTTCGCGGATCATTTCCTCGGGCTCGAGCGCCGTGGTGTAAGCGTCCAGCACCGCCTCGCGGAGCGGCAGCGTGCGTTCCCCGGCGGGGCCGGTCACGGTGAGGCTCGCCTCCAGCGTGGAGAGCACCGGCACCCAGTCGCCGCTGGGGTCGGCTTCGGCCACCGACCCGGCCAGCGTGCCCCGGTTGCGGACCTGAGCGTCGGCGATCCCGGAGGCACAGTCGTGCAGGATCGCCCAGCGCGGACTGCCCAGCGAGTCCGCGATTCGAGCATGACGCGCCAGGGCGCCGATCTGGAGGCCGTCATCCGACTCGCGCAGGGTGTCCAGATCGGGCAGGAAGTTGAGGTCGATCAAATGTTCGGGCGCGGCCAGCCGGAACTTCATCAGCGGGATCAGGCTCTGCCCCCCCGCCAGCAGCCGGGCGTCTTCGCCGAGTTCGGCCAGCAGCCGCGAGGCCTCTTCGATCGAGCCGGCCCGGTGATAGTGAAACGGCTTGGGATACATTGCGCGAATGGTACCGAAGCCCCGGGGAGCGGGCAAGCACCGTCGTCATGGTACTCGTAATTCGGAATCGTAATCGTAATCGGAATCGTAATCGAATCCCCGGCGAACCGGTCGGCGGGTCACTCCCCCAGGTAGCGATCCTGGATCACCCGCCGGTGGTGCAGTTCATGCCCCCCGATCACGAAGGGCACCGCCGCCACCACCATCCGGTTGTCGTTGGCGGTCCCGCTGCGCTGCAGCGATTCCTCGTCCATCCCCGCAAACAGCGCAACGGTCGCCGCGCGGACCAGCCGGAACTCGGCGGTCAACTCCTCCAGGCTGCGGCTGTCGGCGCCCGAGCCCGCCACCCAGTCGTCCTGCTCGAACCCCGGCAGCGGCGTCGAGTCCCCTCGCGCGAACGTGAGGGCCCGGTAGCAGAACACCCGCTCGGCGTCCGCCAGGTGCCCCACGATCTCGCGGATGCTCCAGCGGTCGGGCTGGTAGCGGTGGCGCGACTTCTCTTCCCCGACGGAGCGCAGGTACTGCTCGGTCTCCTGGACCTGGAAAGCCAGCGTGTCGAGGATGTCACCGGGCGGGACCAGGTCAACGTAGGTCTGGAAGTAAGCGGGGTAGGCGGCGGGGGGTGGAAGCTGGATCATGTCGGCGGATCCTCCATCGGTAACGCGCTGACCTCGTCGTGGCTCAGCCGGCGCTTTCCGGTTCGTTCGATCTTCATGGTGAGGCGGCAGGCCGGGTCGGGGCAGACCACCCGCGCGTCGGTCTCCATCCAGTCCGCCGGGTGATTGGCGCGCTGCTTGGCCGGCAGCAGGGGGATGGCGGACTGCAGGGCGTACAGGCAAAAACTCCGGCCTTCGGGAAGCGAGAGCTTGCCGCTCGAGAGGTGAAAGGAATCCCCCACCCGCATGTCGCAGGTGCAGTCTCCCTCGATCGACTCCACGCTCACGGTCAGGTCGTACAGCTCGAACTCGTCTCCCGCCATCACCCCGGGAGTATGAAGCGGTGGGCAAGCTGGAATCAACTCCGGGCGCGCAGCACCGGCACCACCTCTTTTCCGAGCAGGCGGAGACCTTCCGATTCTTTCAAT
>JBFGHG010000489.1:0-3829 GCA_041578395.1 Acidobacteriota bacterium | reverse complement strand
ATCTCCTTCCCCGGGGGCATGCGGGACGGGGGCGAGGCGCCGGAGCAGACCGCGCTGCGGGAGACTGAGGAAGAGCTGGGCGTTGCGCGGGACGGGGTGGATCTGGTGGGGCGCTTTCACGATTACGTGGCCATCACCGGCTGGAAGGTCGTCACCTTCGTCGGCTTCCTCTCCCGGCGGACGCCTCTGCGCCCCAACCCCGCCGAAGTCGCCGGCGTGCTGGAAGTTCCGCTCGGTTTTTTCGCGTCCGCCAAGCCGCGCGTCGTGCACCGCTTTCGACTTGGGCGCAAAGTTCCGATATATTTTTACGACTTCGGGGACGAAGTGATCTGGGGCTTGACGGCGGCCATCATCCGCGACTTCGTACAGTTGCTGGAGATTTGAAGGGCCCGCCGCCAGGGACCCGGGCGGGGAGATCATGGCGGAAAATCGGGACACGGCGTCGGCCAACTGCAAGCCCTGGGGGCACAAGTGGGGGTTTTCGGACACCCGCTTCGTGCTCGAGGAGGACGGGTCGGTCACTCTGGAGGGAGACCGCTACCACCTGGCCGGCTACCGGATGTACGACCTGATCCCGTACGCCGAAAGCGTGCTGGAGCTGCGGCTGGACCTGGACAATCCCCAGCGGGAGGTGCAGGACAAGCCGGTCCCGCCTCCCCGCTGCAATCCCGGGTTCTGCGAAGCCGTCCAGCAGGCCTTCCCCGCCGAACAGATCACCCAGGAGGACGGCCGGCGGCTGCTGCACAGCCACGGGCAGACCACCGCCGACGAGGTCTACCGCGTCCTCTACGACAAGCTCGACCGGGTGGTGGACATGGTCTTCACCTGCCGCTCGGAGGAGGACGCCCGGCGGATCATCGAACTGGCCCGCGCCCACCGCGTATGCCTGGTCCCCTACGGAGGCGGCACCTCGGTCAGCTCGGCGCTCAAGCTCCCCCGCAACGAAGAGCGCATGGTCGTCTCGGTCGACATGCGGGGGATGAACCAGGTGGAGTGGATCGACAAGGAAAACCTGCGGGCCTGCGTCCAGGCCGGCATCACCGGCATGGAACTGGAGCGGCGGCTGGCGGCCGAAGGCTTCACCTGCGGGCACGAACCGGACAGCATCGAGCTGTCCACGCTGGGCGGCTGGATCTCCACCAACGCCAGCGGCATGAAGAAGAACCGCTACGGCAACATCGAGCAGATCGTCGAGAAGATCACCATGATCACGCCGCAGGGGGAGCTGGACCAGGTGGAGGCCCTGCCGCGGGCGTCGATCGGAAGCCAGCCGCAGCAGCTGCTGTTCGGCAGCGAGGGCAACCTGGGGCTGATCACCAAGGCGGTCATCAAGATCCACCCGCTGCCGGAGGTCAAGAAGTACGGCTCACTGCTCTTTCCCAACTTCCGCCTGGGGACGGAATTCCTCTACCGGCTGGCGCACACGGCCTACCTGCCGGCCAGCATCCGGCTGGTGGACAACGCCCAGTTCCGCTTCGGCCAGGCGCTCAAGCCGCGGGTCAACGGCGTGTCGGCGTGGAAGAAGCAGCTCGAGAAGTTCTACGTGCTGCGGGTGAAGGGCTTCGACCCCGAAGAGATGGTGGCCGCCACCATCGTGATGGAGGGGACTCGGGAAGAGGTGGCCTTCCAGGAGAAGAACGTCTACGCCCTGGCGAAGAAGTTCCAGGGCATGCCGGCGGGCGCCGAAAACGGGCGGCGCGGCTACATGCTGACCTACGCCATCGCCTACATCCGCGATTTTTTGGCCGACTTCCACGTGATCGGGGAGACCTTCGAGACGTCCGTGCCCTGGAGCCGGATCGAGGAGGTCTGCCGGGCGGTCAAGGAAGAGGCGGCGCGCCTGCACGAGGCGAGCGGCTTTCCGGGCCGCTGTTACGTCTCCTACCGGGTCACGCAGACCTACCACACCGGCGTGTGCATCTACTTCATGTACGCCGCCTGCACGCGGGGGGTCGAGCGGCCGCATGAGGTGTTCGCCGGGGTCGAACACGCCCTGCGCCATACCATCATCGAGCATGGCGGCTCGGTGTCTCACCACCACGGGGTGGGGAAGATCCGGAAGGACTTCATGAAGGACACGCTCTCGCCGGCGAGCATCGAGTTGCTGGGGAAGATCAAGGAAGCCAGTGATCCGGAGAATGTTTTTGGGATTGGGAATAACGTTCTAGCGGACTAGAACTTCAAATCTCAAATTTCAAATTTCAAATCTCAAGTAAATTTCAATGTTCAATGTTCAATTTCGCAGGCTCTGGCGGCGCCGGGGTCCTTTGTGAAAGGGAAGAGGGTTGTCGTTACCGGGGCCTCCTCGGGGATTGGGCGGCAACTCGCCGTTGATCTGGCCGGGCTCGGGGCTCGGGTCGTGGTGGCCGCTCGGCGGCGGGCGGAACTCGAGGAGCTGGCCCGGGAGATCGGGGCGTTGGCGGTGGTCACCGACGTCGCGGATGCGGCGCAGTGCCGGCGGCTGATGGAGGCCGCGGTGAACCGTCTGGGGGGGATCGATGTGCTGGTCTGCAACGCCGGGATCAGCATGTGGGCGCCCTTCGACCAGATCACGGACCCGGAGGTGTTTCGCCGCTTGCTGGAGGTGAACTACCTGGGGACGGTGTACTGCGTGATGGCGGCGCTGGAGCCGCTGCGCGCTTCGCGGGGCACGATCGTGGCTGTCAGTTCGGCGCAGGCCGTACTGGGCCTGCCTCACCATACGGCCTATTCCGGGGCGAAACACGCCGTCAGGGGGTTCTTGGGAGCGCTCGAAGTCGAGCTGGACGGCGAGGTGAAATTCCTGGAGGTGATGCCGGGCTGGGTCAAGGGAACCGAGCTCCGGGCCACCGCCCTGGCGGGAGACGGAAGTGAGATTGGCGAGTCGAGGCGTTCCCACGGCAGCGACGCCGTCACGGTCCAGGAATGCTCCGCCCGGATCGTGGAGGCCCTGCGGACCGGCCAGCGAGACCTCTACGTCCCGGCCAAATACCGCGTCCTCCCCTGGCTCAAACTCCTGGCCCCCCGCTGGCTGCGCAAGAGAATCCGCCGAGCCGTCCACCGCGAGTAGGCCGTTTCCCGCCCCGCCGCCACAGGCTCGCAGATTCTGCCGTCTCACTGAAAATTGAACGTTGAGAATTACTCGAGATTTGAGATTTGAAATTTGAGATTTGCCGCGCGAGCGGTCAGCAACACCGCCCACCCGGAATGCACAAGCGCGGCTCCACCTCCCCTTCCGGCTCGAAGACCGTGAAGTGCGCGCTGAAGGGCGCCGCCTTCAGGATGGTGGCCGTCTTCTCACAGACTTCCTTCAGCTGCCCCGCCTCGAACACGTGATCCGGGTCGCTGTCCAGCTGGCAGGAGACGCCGGGACCGTGGTAGAGCGCGAACTGCCCCTTGAAGAAACACTCTCCCGCGGGATCGACCACCGGCTTGAAGGCCTCCACCAGCACCGCGTACAGCCGCACCGCCTCCAACTCCTCTCGCTCCGCGGCGGTGATCTCACGGTCCCGAAAATAGGTCTCCAGGATCTGCCCGCCCGTCATCCAGAGGTAGTCGGTGGTCAGGACGATCCCCTGGAAGCCCGTCTCCGCGAGCTGCCGGTGGAGCTGTTCGAAGCAGAGGACCCCGCCCACGCAGTCGGCCCAGGCCTGCTCGTTGGCCCGCAGCAGTTCTGGGACGGGCGAGTAGGACACGATGTCCGAAAAGGAAAGCTTGCTGCCTGCGCTCAACACCCGGTACATCTCCGCATAGGCGGCGGGTTTGTCCACGGCCAGGTTGTTGACGCAGTTGGAGAAGATCACGTCCACCGAGCCGTCGGGCAGCGGAATTCGCTGGTCGAACTGGCCTT
>JBFGHG010000488.1:0-3834 GCA_041578395.1 Acidobacteriota bacterium | reverse complement strand
TGCTGCTGTCGCGCGCCCGGGCACCCCTCCGGCACTGGCTCTGGACCGTGACCTTCGCCGGCTTGCTGGCGCTGCCGGCCGTCTCTCTGACAGTGCCCGAACTGCCCTTGACTCTGCTGCCGGCTCGGCCGCTCCCGGCTCGACCCGTGCAGGAGTCTCCGCCCTCGGCGGCACCGGGTCTGAGTCCCAGCCGCCCGGGCCCCTCGTCTGGTGAAGCCGTTGCGCCGGCGGTCGCGGAAGGGTCCTTCTCGTGGGTGGACGCGCTCTTTTGCCTGTATCTGGCCGGAGTGCTGGGCTGTCTCGGCTCCCTGGCCGTCGGGATCGGGCGGGTGGCCGGCATCACGCGGCGGGCCGCCCCGTCGCGCGAGCCGTTGGCCTGGGCCGGCGCCCGGCTGCTCGTCTCGAAGGAGATCGAGGTTCCCCTGGCCTGGGGCTGGCGCAGACCGGTCGTACTGATGCCGGCCGGCTGGCGCAGCTGGCCTTCCAGCTACCGGCGCGCGGCGCTCGTTCACGAGACGGCCCACCTGAGCCGGGGGGACTGGCCCGTACTGATCTTGGCCCGCCTGGTGTCGGCGCTGCTCTGGTTTCATCCGCTCGTCTGGACGGGCCTGCGCCGGCTGGTTTTGGAAGCCGAGAAGGCGTGCGACGACGCCGTGGTCTCGAGCGGCGCCCGGGCCAGCGGCTATGCGCGCCAGATCCTCGAACTCGCGGCTCCGTGCCGCCGCCGCATCGATCAGCCGGCCGCCCTGGCCATGGCCGGCCGCAGTCCTCTGTCCGGCCGCATCCTGGCCATCCTCGATCCCCGACCCCGGAGGGAAACCATGCGTTACGCTTCCCGATTCGCCGTGCTCGCCTTCTGTCTGACCTTGACTGCGTCCCTGGGTGCCGCGCAGCTGCGCCGCGGGGCGGCCGAACTCCAGCAGTCCGAACCTCTTCTGCAAGCTGCCTGGTCGGGAGACGAAAGCGAAGTTCGCCGCCTGCTCGCCTCCGGCGCCGATCCCAACCGGAGTGCGCCCGGCCTGCGGACCGCGCTGATTCTGGCCTCCTATCAGGGACACGAGAGTGTCGTCCGCATGCTGCTGGCGGCGGGTGCCGACCCCAACCTGCACGAAGGCGCCCGCAGCCGCCTGTGGCCCGAGGTGCCCCGCAGCGCTCTCACCGCGGCGGCCCTGGGGGGGCACGACCTGGTCGTGGAGCTGCTCCTCGGGTCCGGAGCCGAACTGGAAGCGGCCCCGGCGGGCGACCCGACGGCACTCATGGCGGCTTCCGGCACCAACGTCACGGTGACCGCCCGGCTGGTCGATGCCGGGGCCCGGGTGGACCGGCGGGTTCGCGGCGAAGGCAGCGCTCTGATCGCCGCGGCCAGAAGTGGAGACGTGGAGGCGGTCGAGTACCTGCTGGAGGCCGGCGCGGACCCCAATCTGGCAGTGCGGGGCGACGGGAGTCCCCTGATCGCCGCGGCAGGTCGCGGACATGCCGAGGCCGTCCGGCTTCTGCTGGCCGGAGGCGCCGACCCGGACCTCGCAGTACGTGGCGACGGGTCGCCGCTGGCGGCGGCGCAAGACAGCGGCAACCCGGAGGTGGTTCGGCTGCTGCTCGAGGCGGGTGCCGACCCCAATTTGGCCCCTCGGGGCGACGGGAGCGCGCTGATGCAGGCCGTGGGCCGCGGCGACCGTGGCATGGCCGAACAGCTGCTCGAGAGCGGGGCCGATCCCAATCTGGCAGTGCGGGGCGACGGCAACGCCTTGATCGAGGCCGCCCGCACGGCCGACCTGGCCATGATCGACTTTTTGGTCCGCCGCGGCGCCGATCCGAACGCGGCGGTGGAAGGAGATGGGAATCCCCTGATCGCCGCCGTCCGCTCCGGGAGTGTGGCCGCCGTCGACCTGCTGCTCGACCTGGGCGCCGACTCCAACGGCGCCGTCATCGGTGACGGCAACGCCCTGATCGCGGCCGCCGCCGAAGGAAATCCGGTTCTGGTGCGGCTGCTGCTGGCGCGCGGCGCCGATGTCGACGCGGTCGTCCCGGGCGACGAGAATCCTCTGATCAACGCTGCCCGCCACGGCCACCTGGACGCCGCCCAAGTCCTGCTGGATGCGGGGGCCGACGTCAACATCGTGGTACGAGCCGACGGCCGGGTCTACACCCCGCTGGGTGAGGCGTTGCGCAAGGGCCACGACGCCATGGCCGACCTCCTCCGCTCCCACGGAGCGAGGCAGTAGTACCGCTCAACCGCCCACGATCACGAAATCCCGAATCGCGAATCCTGATTGAATTGCGTCTTGACAAGGCGGTTCACCCCCCTACAATCGAAGGTGGTTCAAGCCACAATTGGAACTAGCTTGGGCCGTCCTGGGGAGGACGGCGAGGGTCGGCCGGTGTCGGAGAACCGGTGCTACGAACGACTGCGACGGAGCGTCGGCAGTCCGCCCGCAGTGCGAGTAACGGGGCGGAGTGCGTCGGCGCCGCTCACATTCCAAGCTCGCCCCTGACCAGGGTTTTTCGTGGCCTTTCCGTTCACCACCTCGAGCGACCGCCTCCGGCGCGGGCGCGTCCTGTTTCACCACTCGAATCTGATTTCGAATTGCACGCTTTTCACAGGGGAGTGTATTTCATGCTACGACTACAGAGGTTCCCGCTGGGATTCCTGATTCTCTTTCTACTGGCGAGCGTCCCGGTCTGGGGGCAGCTCAACGACGTCACGCAGACGCCCAACACCGAAAACGTCGGCATCAAGATGTCGCTGGCCGGCCAGGTGGGCGCCGGCCGGGGCGATATCAACACGCCGGGATCGTCCCTGTACATCATCGCCCGCGACCCCTTCCGGTCGATCGCCCGCGGGCGCCAGATCTTTCAGCGCAAGTTCACGCTGAGCCAGGGGTTCGGCCCCCGGACCGGCGACGGCGTGGGCGACATCGAAATGGACGGTTCGCTGGGTGCCGGCCTGGTGGACAGCTGCGCCGGCTGCCACGGCCGTCCCCGGGGGTCGGCGGGTGCCGGTGGCAACGTCTTCACGCGTCCCGACAGCCGGGACGCGCCGCACCTGTTCGGCCTGGGCCTGGTGGAGATGCTGGCCGACGAGATCACCGCCGACCTGCGCGCCCAGCGTGACGCCGCCGTGGCGCAGGCCATGAGCAGCAGCAACTCCGTGGAGGTCGAACTCGAGTCCAAGGGGATCGAATACGGCGAGATCACCACTTTCCCGAACGGTACCGTCGACTACAGCGAACTGGACGGCGTGGACGACGACCTGCGGGTCAAGCCCTTCTTCGCGAACGGCTCCGAGTTCTCCATCCGCAAGTTCGCCACCGGCGCCTTCAACGCCGAGATGGGCCTGGAGTCGCCCGACGTGGACTTGATCGTCGCGCACGGCGGCGGGGTCGCGGTCACCCCCTCGGGACTGGTGCTGAACGGGCTGACCGATGCCATCGAGGATGCGCCGGCGATGGACGAGTTCGACGATCCCGACATGGACGGCGTGACCAACGAGATCGACGTCGCCATCGTGGATCACCTCGAGTTCTACCTGCTCAACTACTTCAAGCCCGGTCTGGGCCGGCAGACCGCGGAAACCGAAAAGGGGAAGGAACTGCTGGGAGAAATCGGCTGCACCAGCTGCCACATTCCCGACTTGACGGTGGACAACGACCGGCGGGTGGCGGACGTGGAGACGGTGTTCGACCCGGTCAACGGCGTCTTCAACCGGCTCTTCGCCACCGCCACCGGCCTCTTTCACGAAGTCGTGGACAACCCGTCGCTGCCCCCGCTGCGGGTGCCCAACGGCGATCCCTTCGTGGTGCGCAACTTCTTTGCCGATTTGAAGCGGCACGACCT
>JBFGHG010000487.1:0-3838 GCA_041578395.1 Acidobacteriota bacterium | reverse complement strand
CGTGCACACGGCGCGGACCGGGGAGATCGGGGACGGGCGGGTCTTCGTGCTGCCGGTGGAGGAGGGCTACAACATCCGCACGGGCGAAAAGGACATCACCTGAGGCACGGCCGGGAAGCTCGGGGCTTCGAGCTGCAGCGCGAACAACAGTGGCCCTGGCGCCGGAAAAAGGTGAGGACGGGCCCGACCGACCAGCGAGCGGTCGGGCCGCGGCGGGTCAGCGGAAGAAACCGAGGCAGGTCGCGCGGACCTGGCGAACCGTCTGCGTGTAACGTTCCCAGAGAGCCGCTGCGTCCGGGAGTCCCAGCAGGCGGGCGGCGAGTTCCGGACTTTCTCCCTCGCGGTCCAGTTTGCTGGTGGGGTGCTCGGACTGCAGGCGCAGCGTGCTCTCCAGGCGCAGCAGGAAGTCCCACCAGGTCTTCAGGTCCTCCCGGGCCAGAGTGTCTTGGTCCTGCCGCAGGCGCGCCACTCTCGAAATCAGCTGCAGGTCGAGCAGGCCGCCGGCGCCCACTTTGAAGTCGGCCTGATCGGGGGTCTCCTGCGCCAACTCCTCCTCTTTTCGCCGACGCAGGTGCAGGACGTTGTCCAGTTCGGCGGGCGTCAGCGGCCGGGCCTGGAGCAGGGAAGCGGGAGCGATCGGCTCGCCCCGGCCGTCGACCGGACGCAGTTCGAGATAGGCCAGCCGCTCCCAGCCTTCCGCCCGCTCCTGGAAGTAGCGCGCGGCCTGCCCCAGCGGGGTGGCAGGCGCCGACTTGCTCCCCTCGGGCCGCAGGCGGAAGTCGAGGCGGTAGCAGGGGCCTTCAGGGGTGTACGTCTGCAGCTCCTTCTTCAGCCAGCGGACCATCCCGTCCCAGGCGGGTGGCGAGGGCCCCGGCCCTCCTTCGTCGTAGACCAGCACGAGGTCCAGGTCGGAGTGGTAGGTCAGCTCCCGGCCGCCCAGCTTGCCGAGTGCGAACAGGGTCCAGCGGGCCTCGTCGAACTCGCGATGCTGCCGGCACCAGTCGCGGCCGGCGTCCTGGAGGCACAGCTCGGCCAGGGCGGAAAGCTGCCGGCGGACCGGCTGCGTCTCTCCGCCGGCCAGCTCCCAGGCGGCCAGCTTGAACTCCTCGCGCCGCTTGAACAGTGCGCGCCGCGTGGCGGGAGAGTCGGCGGCTTCGTAGCTTTCCAGCTGCGATCGACCCGGCGGCTCGGGCGGGCCCGCCAGCAGCGAGTCGAGCAGCTCGGGGTGGCGGATCAGCGTGCCGGACAGGAATTCGCCCAGCGACAGCAGCCGGAACAGAGACTCGGCCGACTCGGCCTCTTCGACCAGCTCCTGCAGCAGCTGCACCCGGGCGCCGAGCGCCTCGCAGAATCGGTCCAGCCGGCTCACCAGGCGCTCGGGATGCTCCAGCGGCGCGGCGTGCTCCACCAGGGCGGGCAGCAGGTTGGCCAGCAGGTTGCGCATGCGCGCGGGGGAGTGGGGAAAGGCGGGCGCCCGGCGCAGCTGCTCGAGCGCCTCCCACATCGCCTCCGGAGCGCGGACGCCCTGGCCGCGCAACGTCCGGACTGCGGTTTCCGTCTCGAGCCGCGGATCGAGCATCAGCCGAGGCAGGCCGGATGAGGTCTCCCCCTCGAGCAGCGAACGGAAGAGGCGCCGCACGTTCTCCCGGTGGTGGGTCAGCCGCGTCAGAAAATCGGGGAGATCGGGCGGCGGCCCCCCGCTCATGGTCTTCACCATCCGGGCCAGCTCTTTCTCGTCTTTGGGCAGCGTCTGCACCTGGCGGTCGTGCGCCAGCTGCAGCCGGTGTTCCACGTCCCGCAGGAAGACGTAGGCCTGCTTCAGGCGCCGGTAGTCGTCCGGTTCGACGAAGCCGCCGTCCACCAGCCGGTCCAGCGCCTCGAGCGTGCCCTGCACCTGCAGCCGCTGCTGCCGCCCCCCGTAGAGGATCTGCAGCGCCTGAACGAAGAACTCCACCTCGCGGATGCCGCCCACGCCCAGCTTGACGTCGCGCTGCCGGGCGTCGCGGCGCTCCACCTCCCGGTCGCTGCGCTGCTTGAGCCAGGCGACTTCCTCCAGGGCCGCCTGGTCCAGGTACTTGCGGTAGACGAAGCGGCGCGCGTGCCGCTCGAATTGGGCCCCCAGCTCGGGGTCGCCCGCCACCGCGCGGGCCTTGATCAGGGCCAGCCGCTCGAAGGTCTCCGCACCCGTCTCCCAGTAGTGGCGGTAGGCGCCGAGCGGATAGGCAATCTCTCCGCCGCGGCCCATCGGCCGCAGCCGCAGGTCGACGCGGTAGAGCCTCCCCTCGCCGGTGGCCTCCCCCAGCCGCTTCGTGAAGTCGCGGGCGAAGCGGGTCATGCGCGCCGGGTCGCTGTCGTCGGTGTAGACGTAGAGGAGGTCCACGTCGGAGGAGAAATTCAGCTCGCGCCCCCCCAGCTTGCCCATGGCGATGACGGCGAAGCCGTCTCCGGGGCGGGCCTCGAGCGGAAAGAGGGTCTCGAAGACCGCGCCCAGCAGTGCGTCGGCCAGGTCCGACACCTGCCCGACGACGGCGGGCAGGCCGGCCGACCCCAGCAGGTCCTGGGCGGCGATTCGCAGGTACTCGCGGCGGTGCAGCCGGCGCAGGGCCTGGAGACGCGAATCGGCGGCCTGCAGCTGCAGCGCCCCGCGGCACTGGGCGCGGAAGTAATCGGGCGGGGGCTGGGCCTCCAGCCGCCGGCCCGCCAGCAGCCAGTACAGGTATTCCGGGTTGCGCACCAGCAGCTGGGTCAGGAACGCGGAGCTCCCGAAGAGCACCGCCAGCACCTCCAATGCCCCCTCGTTGTCGGCCAGGAATCCCACCAGGGCGTCGCGGTTGGCCGAGACCTCGAAGTAGTTCTCGAGCCGCAGCAGAGCCAAGTCGGGGTCCGGCGAGGGTCCGAAAGCGGCCAGCAGGGAAGGGAGCAGACGGGCCAGCCGCTCCCGGTCGGCCACCATCTCTCCCAGTCGCTGGATCCGCTCGTCGGCCCGGGGCGCGTCGCGAAAGCCGGCCTCGGACAGATAGCGGTGCGCCTCGGCGGGGGGCAGGTCGGGGGAGAGCAGCAGGTCTTCCGCACGCACCCCCTCAGCCAACCACACCCCAGCCGCCTCTGTCACGTGGGACGGGCATCTTCCCTCGGTCAGAATCACGGCCTGGAAGGCCGCGCCACGCTCAAATGTCGAAGTAGAGCGCGAACTCGTAGGGGTGCGGACGCAGCCGGATGGCGTCCACTTCGTGCTCCCGCTTGTAACGCACCCAGGTCTCGATCACGTCCGGGGTGAAGACGTCCCCCTTGAGCAGGAACTCGTGGTCCGCCTCCAGCGCCCCCAGGACCTCCTCGAGGCTTCCGGGCAGCGACGCCACGTGAGCCATTTCCTCGGGCGGCAGGTCGTAGAGGTCCTTGTCCATCGGGTCGGGCGGCAGGATCTTGTTCTGGACCCCGTCCAGCCCTGCCATCAACATGGCCGCGAAGGCCAGGTAGCCGTTGCAGGACGGGTCGGGCGAGCGGAACTCGATCCGCTTGGCCTTCTCGCTGCGCGAATAGGCCGGGATGCGCACGCAGGCGCTGCGGTTGCGCTGCGAATAGATCAGGTTGATGGGGGCCTCGTAGCCGGGCACCAGGCGCCGGTACGAGTTGGTCGACGGGGCGCAGAAGGCCAGCAGCGCCGGAGCGTGCTTCAGGATCCCTCCGATGTAGTGAACCGCCATCTCCGACAGATCGGCGTAAGTCCCCGCTTGATAGAATAAATTCTTGCCTTCCTTCCAGAGGCTCTGGTGGCAGTGCATGCCCGATCCGTTGTCCTCGAAGATCGGCTTCGGCATGAACGTGACGGTCTTACCGT
>JBFGHG010000486.1:0-3844 GCA_041578395.1 Acidobacteriota bacterium | reverse complement strand
CCGCATCTGGCGGGGGGACGCCGACAGCGGCGGGTTCCAGGACTACACCACCGAGTGCGTGAAGGGGATGGTGGTGCTGGACGCCGTGCGCAAGATCCAGGCGGAGCAGGCCCCCGACCTGGCGCTGCGCTGGAACTGCAAGGCGGGCAAGTGCGGCTCCTGCTCGGCCGAGGTCAACGGAGTGCCGAGGCTGATGTGCATGACCCGGCTGAAGGACCTCTCCATGGAGCGGCCGGTCCTGGTGGAGCCGATCAAAGCTTTCCCGCTGATCCGGGACCTGGTCACGGACGTGTCCTGGAACTACCGGGTCAAGCAGAAGGTCAAGCCCTTCAAACCGCGTCCGCCCGACGATCCCGACGGGACCTGGCGGATGTCCCAGCAGGACGTCGACCGGGTCCAGGAGTTCCGCAAGTGCATCGAGTGCTTCCTCTGTCAGGACGTCTGCCACGTGCTGCGGGAGCACGAGCTGCACGACGAGTTCATCGGCCCGCGCTTCCTGGTGCACGTGGCGGCGCTGGAGATGCATCCGCTGGACACGGAGGACCGGCTGGCGGACCTGAAGAACCGCGACGGGGTGGGCTTTTGCAACATCACCAAGTGCTGCACCAAGGTCTGCCCGGAGAACATCCGCATCACCGACAACGCGATCATCCCGTTGAAGGAGCGCGTGGCCGGCGAGTTCTACGACCCGCTGCGGCGGCTGGCCCGCTGGCTGCGGGGAAAGGGGAGCTGAGATGAAGTTCGAACTGAAGCCGCTGTCCCGCGAATCGATCGAGCGGTCGCTGGCCAAGGCCGACCGCTACCGGCTGCTCAACGAGCCGGAGCAGGCCGAGAGCATCTGCCGGGACATCCTGCGAATCGACCCGGGCAACCAGCAGGTGCTGGTGACGCTGCTGCTGGCGCTCACCGAGCAGTTCTCCCGCCGCTGGGCGGACGCCACCTCGCGGGCCGGCAAGGTGCTCGAGCACCTGGAGGACCCGTACGAAAAGGTGTACTACGCGGGACTCGTGGCCGAGCGGAAGGCGCGGGCCAAGCTGAAGCAGCACATCCCCGGCGCCGACCACACGGCCTACCGGTTTCTGCGCGAGGCGATGGAGCTGTTCGAGCAGGCGGAGAAGCAGCGGCCCAAGGGGAACGACGACCCCATCCTGCGCTACAACAGCTGCGCCCGCACCATCATGGATGCGTCGCTGAAGCCGAGCCCGGAAGACGACTTCATCCCACTGCTGGAGTAGGCGAGGGCCCGTAGCTTTTCTCGCTTACCCGGAGCGATATACGAAAGCCGTAGACCAGCGTAACGGACTCCGTCCGCGATCACATCGTTGATGTGCGGATCTCCGAAACCATAACCCACAACGACGAGATGTTTGCTATCCCGGAGAACTCGCTCAAAATACTCGAAAGACCGACGGAGAAACCGTTCCCTTTGAATCAACTCACTCTTGTTCCTGCCAATAACTAGACAGTTCTGTCCGTCGGAACTCCTCCAGTTCATCGATCCATGGAGCTTGAGCAAGATCAGGCTCGGAGAGCCGGGGTACTCGGAATCAGGTTCGGGGGCTTCGTCGCGCAGCTCGATTTCACGTTCCTCCAATTGGAAACCCCGGCCGCTTTCCCACCTGATGCCATTCCAGATCACCAGCGAAGTTCCCCGGTTTCCAGGACTCCAAGCCCGCTCGATGAAGAGGTCTTGGTTGAGACTGAACAGGTATGTGTACCGTGACCCATCTCCGCCGAGGTCGCAACCTGGGGTTGTTGGTCGAGTGCGCCCTGCTGGCCGGAGGAGAAGAGCTGGCCACGACACAGATCGAACTGAACCCCAGCGGCCGGGTTGCTCTGTTCATCGACCAGCTGTTTCCGGCCGTCGACACGAGTGTGTTCACCGGCTCTCTCCTCTGCCGGACGAAGTCGGGCTCGTTCTCCGCCATCGCGTTCGAGCTGGGACGCAACCCGGGCGAGTTCACGACCCTGCCGGTGGCGGCGCCGATCGATTCGGTCGTCCCGGACAACTGAGCCGGGTGGCTCGCGTTCTCCCTTCCGGAATGACGGGCAGGGATGCCCGCCCCACGCGATTGACACGACTCCGGAACCGGCCGGATAATCCGCCTCCGGAGGTCAAGAAAGGTCGCATGCCCCGTTTTCCCCGTTCCGCATTGCTCGGGTTCTCCCTCGCTCTCCTGCTCAACGCGCCCGCCGCCGCCGGGGCACTCTGGCAGCCACTGGGACCGGACGGGGCGGGCATCACCCTCGATCTGGTGATCGACCCCGTGAACACGGACATCCTGTATCTGGCCGCCGGAAGCGGCGTGTACAAGAGCACCGACCGCGGGGCCAGCTGGCGCGTCGAGGCGCGCGGCCTGCGGGGAGAGATCCCCTTTTCGCTCGCCATCGATCCGGTCACGCCTTCAACGCTCTACGCCCTGACTGCAGGCGGGGTGTTCAAGTCGACCGACGGCGCCGCCAGCTGGTTCGCGGCCAACTGCGGTCTGGACCCGGCGGCCCTTCGCCGGATCGAGATCGACGGCCAGGACCCGTCGACGCTCTACCTCGCCAGCCAGGCTGGCGTTCTTCGGTCCAGCGACGGCGGCGCCAGCTGGTCGGCAGCCAACAACGGTCTCACCAATCTGGACGTCCAGGCCGTCGCCGCCGCCCCTTCGCGCGGCTCCACCCTGTATGCCTCGACCTTCGGCGGCGGAGTGTTCCGCAGCACCAACGGAGCCACGACCTGGCAGCCCGTCAACACCGGCCTGGCCGAGCTGCGCTTCGGCTCGCTGCTCGAGGTCAGCCCCACCGACCCGGATGTCGTCATCGCCGGCAACTTCCAGGGCGTCTTTCGAACCGCCGACGGGGGCGGAAGCTGGCAGGCCGCCGGAAACGGACTGCCCGGCGGTACGCCCTTCTCGCTGGCTTTCACCCCTTCCAACCCGAGCGTGGCTTACGCCGGCACGGTCATCGACGGCGTCTACAAGAGCACCAACGGCGGGACGAACTGGGCGGCGGCCAACGCCGGGATTACCGTGGGCACGGCCAGTTTCGGCATCACGGCCATGGCGGTCGACCCGGCCGACGCCGGGCGCGTCTACGCCGCCACCCTGGACGGGGGACCCGGCGTCTTCGCCTCCACCAACGCCGGCGCCAGCTGGGCTGCCGCGGGCCAGGGGCTGGACGTCCACCGCGTGCTCGAGATCGTATTCGACCCCACCGACTCGAGCACGCTCTACGCGGCGATGGACAACCGCAACGGCGTCTACAGATCGACCAATGGCGGCTTCACCTGGGAGCGCCGCGTCTCGGGTTTTCGCGACGAGTTCGGGCTGTTCGACAACCTGCCGCTGTCCCTGGCGATCGACCCGCGCAACCGCAACATCCTCTACCTGGGGGCCAACGGCGACGGGATGTTCCGCACCAGCAACGGGGCCTCGAGCTGGCAACGTCTGGCGTCTCCGTTGCTGGACAACCGCTTCGTGACCGTCGTCGTGGTGGACCCGTCCGACAGCAACGTCCTCTATGCCGCCACCAGCGACGGAGGGGTGATCAAGAGCATCAACGCCGGCCAGTCCTGGGCTGCCACCGGAGGCCAGATCACCGGAATCGTAGAAGACATCGACGTCGACCCCGATCAACCCTCCCGCGTCTACGCAGTGACGAGGGCGGCAGGCGGAGCTTTCCGCAGCACCGACGGCGGCGCCAGCTGGACCCGCATCGACAACGGCCTGGACGGCGTCTCTCCCTCCGAGCTGGTGATCGACCCCGAGGACTCCTCGAGGTTGCTGCTGGCAACTCGGGGCCAACTCCTGTTCGAGAGCACCAACCGCGGGGCCGGCTGGCAGCCGATCGGGGAGGG
>JBFGHG010000485.1:0-3852 GCA_041578395.1 Acidobacteriota bacterium | reverse complement strand
CGCCCTCTTCGACCGGGAGCCCCCGCCGGACGGGATCGATACGCTCTACTTCGGGCTGTTCGATGCTTCGGGAACGGACGGCGTCCAGACCATCGGCTATTACGTTGCCGGGGTGACCGGCTTCGATCCGGACGACCTCGACTCGCTGTGCGACCCGGCTTGGTGGCCCGAGGGCCGCTACCTCGTTTCGGATGCCCTGGCGGCGGTCGGGGCGGCGGAGCGCGCGGCGGCAGCCGCGGGACGCCGTCAGGAGCAGGCATTGCTGGGCTACACCGGCCAGCTGGGCGCGGCGCTGATCGTCTCGCGCTTCGCGATGGCGGGGCTGGAGGAAGGCCGGAGGATCGTGGTGGGGTTCGATTCGGGCGATGTCGTGGAGTTGGGCGTCTGACGGTCGGGCACCGTTCACGGGCTCAGGGCGGGAGTAGATGGCAGCCGGCGAGCACTGTTTCCGGACCCCGGCGTGGATTCGAAGGGGACTGAGCACCGCGACGGGCGGGGTGATGGTGGCCGTCGCGGTTTGGATTGCCGCCGAGGGTCTCGGCGGCTGGCGCTGGCTGGGGACCGCAGCCGTCCTCGCCCTCCTGGCGGCCAGCGTCGCGGGTACACTGGGCCGAGCGCACCGACCCCGACTGGAAGGGAGTACGTCGTGAACAAGAAGACAGACCGCCGCGGGTTCCTCAGAAACACGGTCTCGGGACTGGCTTCGGTCCCGTTGCTGGGCCCACTGCTGGCCGCCCGGAAAGACATGCCGTACCGCCCCCTGGGCAAGACCGGCGAGCGCGTCTCCCTGATCACCGTGGGAGGGGCCCACCTCGGCTACGGCCACGTCGAAGAGTCCGAAGCGGTCCGCATCGTGCACGCCGCCATCGACGGGGGCGTGAACTTCTTCGACAATTCCTGGGACTACAACGGCGGGCGCAGCGAAGAGCGCATGGGCAAGGCGCTGGCGCAGGACGGCAAGCGCAAGAAGGTCTTCCTGATGACCAAGTTCTGCTGCCACCGCCGCGGATGGTCGCGAACGGCCGCGCTCGAGATGCTGGAGGAGAGCCTGCGGCGGCTGCAGACCGACTACCTCGACCTGTGGCAGATCCACGAGGTGATCCAGCCGGACCACCCGGAGAAGGCCTTCCTGCCGGACAGCGCGGTGGAGGCGCTGGTGGCCGCCAGGCAGGCGGGCAAAGTCCGCTACGTCGGCTTCACTGGACACCGCGACCCCGCCATTCACCTCGAGATGCTGGCTCACGACTTCCCCTTCGACACCGTCCAGCTGCCCCTCAACCCGCTGGACGCGCACTACCGCAGCTTCCAAAAGCAGGTCCTTCCGGTGCTGAACTCCCGGGGAATCGGGGCAATTGGCATGAAGCCGCTGGCAGGGGGCAGCCGGAGGGGCGCCATCTTGGACACAGGTGCCGTCAGCGCCATCCAGTGTCTCCACTACGCCATGAACCTCCCTGTCTCCACCGTCTGCACGGGGATCACCTCGATGCAGATTCTGGAGCAAGCGCTGGAGGCGGCGCGGACCTTCCGGCCGCTCCCCGACGAAGAGGTGGCTGGCCTGCTCGCAGGAATCCGCCGCTATGCTCTCGAGGGCAAGTACGAACGCTACAAGGCCTGACGATTGGAGGCGGACCACCGCCTCGAATTCGCCCGGCCCCGCTCAAGGCGCGATGCCGGGCTCGTAGTGGCCCAGGAACTGCAGGAACTTCGAGACTTCGGTCATGTCGCTGCCGGTGAAGCGGATGGCATGGGCGTCGATCCGCTCCACGATCGACAGGTAGGAGAGGATCTCCGCTGCCCGGTAGTTCTTGAATTGGACCTCGAGGCGGACCGGCGCCTGCACCTGGAAGGGCCGGAAGGTGGAGAGTTTGCGGACGGCTTCCTCCGCCGTCGTACGGATCAGCTCTCGGGCAGCCGCCGGCACCAGGGTGCGGGCGGAGTGAAAGCCGTAGGCCCACTTCACCGTCGCTCCTTCGACTGACCCCAGCAGCTGGCGCGCCCGGGCGACGATCGCGTCGTCGCCGCTGACCATGATGACCGGGACCCCGTGCTCGCCGGCGATGGCGGCGTTGATGCCCAGCTCGGGTTGCGAGACGCCGTTGAGGCGGATGTCGGTGAGACGCGCGCTGGACATGGTGCGGGCGCGGACACCCTCCAGATCGGTCGTGCCCGTGTGGTAGCCGATGCAGATCACGCCGGCGAAGCTGGCATCGATCCCCTGCATCATTCCCAGTGGGCGGGGCCAGGCCCGGACCACCTGGACGTCCGGCGGGAGTCTGTCCAGCAGCAGGTTCTGGCCGTTGCCGTGCGAGTCGCTGACCAGGATCTCTCCCGCGCCGGCGGCGCGCGCGCCCTCGATCGCCGCCAGCACTTCGTCGGTCATGAACTCCCGGAACCGCTGGTACTCGAAGCCCGCCGGACCCAGCTGCTCTCCGGTCACCACCCCCGCCACCCCCTCCATGTCCGCCGACACGTAGATCCTGGGGGCGGATTGGGCCCGGCCGTCGACGGTTCCGAGCACGGTGAGCGTCAGGGCCAGGACTGTAATTCTCCAGTGCATGACTCTTTCCTCCGATGGTTGGTGGTCCACTCGTCCTCTTTCGTGCCGCCGCCGTAGGAACGATACGGCATCCGCCTGGCAGTTTCCTTCGGGTGCTCCAGCCGAACCTGTATACTGACGCCCGCCTCCGGGGGGAGTCCAGTGGAAACAGCCGAAGAGACGAAGCGCACGGCGGAGACGGAGCCCTCTGCGCCGCCGACCGGCTGGCTGGCCACCCTGCGCAAACTGGGCCCGGGGCTGATCGTGTCCGCGTCGATCGTCGGCTCCGGGGAGCTGATCGCCACCACCACCCTGGGGGCGCGGGTCGGGTTCGCCGCGCTCTGGCTGATCCTGATCAGCTGCGTGATCAAGGTGGTCGTCCAGGAGGAACTCGGCCGCTACTGCATCTCCACGGGAGAGACCACCTTCCGGGCCCTGGACCGGGTGCCCGGCCCGCGCTGGCGGGTCTCCTGGGTGGTCTGGTCGTGGATGCTGATGTTTGCCGGGGTGACGTTTCAGCAGGGCGGCATCATCGGCGGCGTGGCCCAGGTGCTGGAGGTCGCCTTCCCCCGGCTGAGCCAGCAGGCCTGGACACCCATCGTCGCCATTCTGGCCGTGGCGCTGCTCTTGAAAGGCTACTACCGCCACGTCGAACGCACCGCCACGCTGCTGGTCTCGAGCTTTTCGCTGATCACCGTGGCCTGCGCGGTGGCGCTCTTCTGGACCCCGTACGGTGCCAGCCTGGAGGAGATCGCCGGCGGCTTCCGTTTCCGGCTGCCGGAGGGCGGGTTGGCGGTGGCGTTCGCCGCCTTCGGGATCACGGGCGTGGGGGCCACCGAGCTGGTCTACTACCCGTACTGGTGCCTGGAGAAGGGATACGCCCGCTTCGTCGGTCCGTCCGACGGCACGCCGGCCTGGCGGCGCCGGGCACTCGGCTGGATCCGCGTCATGCAGGTCGACGCCGTGGTGGCGATGGGGGTCTACACGCTGGCGACCGTGGCCTTCTACGTGCTGGGCGCCGGAGTCCTGTACGCGGAACGCCAGGTCCCCTCCGGCTATGCCATGATCGAGACTCTCTCGGGGATCTACACGGCCACCCTGGGAAGCTGGGCCTTCTACCTCTTTCTGCTGGGCGCCTTCTTCGTCCTCTTTTCCACGACCTTTTCGGCCACCGCCTCCAACTCGCGGGTGCTGGCCGACTTCCTGGAGATGACCGGCCTGTTGCGGTTGCGCGACCAACCTCACCGGCTGGCCTGGTGGCGGCGGCTGGTGGTCCTGCAGGTCGCGCTGTACACGCTCTGGTACCTGCTGCTGGG
>JBFGHG010000484.1:0-3861 GCA_041578395.1 Acidobacteriota bacterium | reverse complement strand
GGGTTGCCCCACAGTTGCCCGGTGGCGCTGAAATAGTCGGGGGGAACGCCCGCGACCTTGATGGGGCTGCCGTCTTCGTTCAGGTGAAACAGCTCGGGCGCGGACCACACGTCGGAGCTGTCGTGCGCCACGAAGATCGGGATGTCTCCCATGATCTTGATCCCGAGGTCGTTGGCGTAGTGGCGCAGCAGGGTCCACTGCTTGTAGAACTCGAACTGCCAGAAGCGTCGCATCTGCAGCTGGTCGGCCGATCGGGCGCGCCATTCCTCCACAGCGGCAGGCTCGCGGCGTGCGATGGCCGGATCCCACTGCGTCCACTGCACCATGCCGTGGGCGTCTTTGACGGCCCGAAAGAGCGCGTAGTCCTCCAGCCAGCTTCGGTTCGCCTCGCAGAACCGCTCGAACTCCGCCCAGCCGGGGGTCCCTTCGGCCTGTTTGAAGTTCTGATAGGCCTTCTCCAGCAGCGGCCGCTTGAACTTCATCATCGCCTGGTAGTCGACCTTGTCGTCGGGAAAGCGGGGCGCGTCCGCCACGTCGGCCGGCGAGAGCACGCCTTCCTCGACCAGCATGTCCAGGCTGATCAGGTAGGGATTGCCGGCGAAGGCCGAGAAACACTGGTAGGGAGAGTCCCCGTATCCCGTGGGTCCCAGCGGGAGGACCTGCCAGATGGCGATGCCCGATTCGTACAGATCGTGGACGAACTGGTGCGCTTCCAGTCCCAGGTCGCCGATGCCGTGGCGCCCGGGCAGGGAAGTGGGGTGCAGGAGGATGCCGCAGCTGCGTTCGAGTTTCACGCACACGATTCTAGCCGGGATTGGCGGCGAGTGCATGCGGTCCGAGCCGCCGGGGTGAAATCGCGCCGTTCAGGCAGAGAGGCGGACCAGCACGGCGCCGCCTTCCACTCGAACCTCGAAGCGCTCCACCTCGATCGAGTCGTTGAAGGCGCACTTGCCGTCGGTCAGGTCGAACGACCAGGCGTGCCAGGGGCAGGTGATCAGCGAGCCGTCGCGCTGGCCCTCGGCCAGGGGGCCGCCCCGGTGCGGGCAGACGTTGTCGATGGCGCAGACGGTCCCGTTGACCCGGAACAGGCCGATCTCGCGCGTTCCGTGGTGGACGACGAGGCCGTCCTGCTCGGGAATCTGCTCCAGTTCCGCCAGCTTCACGAATTCAGCCATCGAGCCCTCTATTGTATATGCTCGAGGCGCGATGGGAGAAAAGCGAGCCGTCTTCTTCGACCTGTACGGGACCCTGCTGCACTTCGATTACGGCGTGCTGGGACGGGTGGAGTTGGACGGCCGGGAAGTGCCCAGCACCATGCCGGCCGTTCACGCTTCTCTGCGCCACCGCTTCGAGGTCGATTTCTCCGTGGAGGCGCTGCAGCGCGCGGCACTCGAGGCACGTCGCGAACTGAAGAGCATGTGGGGGCCCGAGCACCGGGAATTCTCCACCTTCGAGCGCTTCCGCCTCATCGCCCGGGCTCTGGAACTGGGCGAGGCGGCGATCGAGGAGATGGTGCGGGTGCACATGGACGAGATGTTCCGGATGATGTACCGCCCGGCCTCGACGCTTCCCGTTCTCGAGGCCCTGTCGGACCGTCCGCTCTTCCTGGCCTCCAACTTCGACCACGCAGCCACGGCGCGCCGCGCGCTGGCGGAGTTCGAGCTGGACGGCCATTTCACCGGCATCTACATCTCCGACGAACTGGGGTGGCGCAAGCCGGGCGCGCGCTTCTTCACGGAGATTTCGCGGCGCAGCGGCGTCGAGCCTGGCCGGGCGTTCTTCGTGGGCGACGACCCGGGGGCGGACATCGAGGGCGCGGCGGCGGCCGGGTTTCGGACGGTGTGGCTGCGGCCGCGGGAGCCGTACAAGGAGCCGAGCCGCGGGCCGCACCACGAAATCGAGCGGTTGGAGCAGTTCCTGGAGTTGTTGGGCTGAAACGCCGGCCTCAGGCGACGGCCTTCGGCTCGGGGTCCGGGTCCACCTGAATCGCCAGGCAGAAGCGGTCGATCAGGTTCACGAAGCCGATCAGGGTGATGGCCTCCACCACCTGGTCCGAGGTGAAGTGGTTGTCCAGCTGGGTCCAGAAGAGTTCCTGGGAGATCTCGTCGGGGCTGCGGTGCACCAGTTCGGCGAGCGTGAGCAGGTCCTTCTCGTAGTAGTCGAACAGGTCGCTCTCGCCGAAGTTGTCCATGGCCTCGATCTGCTCGTCGCCGTAGCCGGCCTCGCGGGCCACCCTGGTGTAGTGGGCGACGGTGGCCTTGCACTTGTCCAGCTTGCAGGTCTTGAGCAGGATCAGCGCGCGCAGCTTGTCGCTGAACCCGCTGGCGGTGGAGACGGCCCGGTACAGGTCGGCCACCGGCTTCAGGTAGTGGGGGCTGTGGGCCAGCGTCTTGATGAAGTTGGGCACCGACCCGGTGTCCCGTTCCACTTCCTGGTAGACGGCGAGGATCTCTTCGCTGGCGGCGTCCGGCTGTACGGGCAAGTATCGGGGCATCGTTCTCCTTCGCTTTTCCGAGCGAAATGGTAGCACTCTCCGGGGCCGGGTGCCAAGCGTGCATTCCCTGGCCTGACGGAAGGATCAAGGGGCTTCCCGGGCCTCGATTTCGGCCGCGATGTCGGCGAAACGATCGAACGGCTGGCAGTGCTTCTCTCGAGTTTCCACCCGAGGGCCCTCAGACGCGCAGCTGGACGAGCCCAGCCGGGGCGGACTTCTCCCGCAGGGCGTCGAACTGACGGTCGGCCAGGTAGCTGGAGCGGACCAGGGGACCGGCCTCGACGTGGGAGAACCCCATCTCTTCGCCGATCCCGGCCCATTCGCGGAACTCGTCCGGGTGATAGTGGCGGGCCACCGGCAGGTGCCACCCGCTGGGGCGCAGGTACTGGCCCAGCGTGAGGATCTGCACGTCCCGCTCCCGCAGATCCTCGAGCACCTGGAGGATCTCCTCGCGGGTCTCCCCCAGCCCCAGCATCATCCCGGTCTTGGTGACCAAGTGAGGGGCCAGCGTGCGCGAGCGCTCCAGCAGCTCGAGCGAGACTTCGTAGATCCCTCCGCCCCGGGCCGTGGGGTAGAGGCGCGGCACGGTCTCGATGTTGTGGTTGAGGATCTCCGGCTCGGCGTCCAGCACCGTTTCGAGCGCCTCCAGAGAACCCTGGAAGTCCGGAATCAAGACCTCGACGGTGCAGCCCGGCCGCACGCGCCGGATCTCACGGATCGTCTCGGCGAAGATCCCGGCGCCACCGTCGGCGACGTCGTCGCGGTCCACCGAGGTCACCACCACGTGCCGAAGCTTCATCGCCTCGACCGCTTCGGCGACCCGCCCGGGCTCTTCCAGGTCCAGCGCCGCGGGCCTCCCCTTGCTCACCGCGCAGTAGCGGCAGCCGCGCGTGCACACGTCGCCCAGGATCATGAAGGTGGCCACGCCGTGCGACCAGCACTCCCCCATGTTGGGGCACATCGCCTCCTGGCAGACCGTGTTCAGGCCCAGCCCGCCCAGCAGCGACTTCAATTCGTGCACCTTCCCCCCCAGGGGCGCGCGCACCTTCAGCCAGGGCGGGTGGCGGGGAGTTGTAGGACTGGAGGCGGTTTCCTTCATTGCTCGCCTTTTACGATACCAAATCGACGGGCGGCAGCGCCTATTGAACGTCCAGTTCCCTCACCAGAAAAGCCAGCACGTCGGCCGCCTCCTCGATCCGCTTGCTGGTCGGCTTGCCCGCGCCATGGCCGGCGCGGGTCTCGATGCGGATCAATACCGGGTTGTCTCCCGCGTGCGCCTCCTGCAGCCGCGCGGCGAACTTGAAGCTGTGGCTGGGGACCACCCGGTCGTCGTGATCGGCCGTGGTGATCAGCGTGCTCGGGTAGCG
>JBFGHG010000483.1:0-3861 GCA_041578395.1 Acidobacteriota bacterium | reverse complement strand
CACGGTGACGGTGCGCAGCGGCGAGGTGCTGCATCTTCCTTCCAACCTTCCGCACATGGCGGTGGCGCTGGAAGACACGCTGGACATCGACGTTTTCAGCCCGCCCCGGCAAGACTGGCTGGACAAGACCGACGATTATCTGAGAGAAGAGTAACCGATGGATCTGGGACTCCGTGACCGAGTCGCCCTGGTGACCGGCTCCAGCCGCGGCCTGGGCAAGGCGATCGCCCGGGAACTGGCCGCCGAGGGGGCTTCGCTGGTGCTGTGCGCGCGCGGCGAGCGGCAGCTGCAGAAGACCCTCGACGAGATCGCGCGCGAGTTCGACACCAAGGTGGTGGCCGCCCCCGCCGACCTCTCGAGTGCCGAGGAGGTCCAGCGCCTGGTGGGCGTGGCACGCAGCGAGATGGGCCGGGTGGACGTGCTGGTGACCAACGCCGGAGGCCCCCCCACGGGCACCTTCCTGGACCTGACGCCCGAGCAGTGGGACGAGGGCATCCGCCTCACCTTCAAGAGCGTGCTGGAACTGATCCGGGGCGTGCTCCCGGACATGAGAAAGCAGCGCTGGGGCCGCATCGTGAACGTCACTTCGGTGGCGGTGAAACAGCCGATCGACAACCTGCTGCTCTCCAACAGCCTGCGCGCGGCCGTCACCGGCCTGGCGCGGACGCTGGCCAACGAGGTGGCGCCTTTCAACATCACGGTCAACAACGTGATGCCCGGCTATACGCGGACCCGCCGTCTGGAAGAGCTGGCGGAGCAGATCGCCCGCCGCGAGAAGATCGCCCACCCCAGGGAGATCCTCCAGGGCTGGGAAAAACAGATTCCCATGGGCCGGCTGGGCAACCCGGAAGAGCTGGCCGCCCTGGTCGCCTTCCTGGCCTCGGAGCGAGCCTCCTACATCACGGGAAGTTCGATCGCGGTGGACGGGGGGTATGTTCGCGCGCTGTTGTGAACAGCGCGCTCAAAATCTCAAAATCTCAAATCTCAAATCTCAAATCTCAAATCTCAGAATCTCAAGCCTCAAATCTCAGATCTCGATCATTCGGTCCGCAGAGCCTCGACGGGGTTGGTGCGTGCGGCCTGCCGCAGGGGCAGTCCGGTCGCCAGGGCGGCCACGGCCAGAAAGACGACGGCCACCGCCAGGTAGGTGACGGGGTCGACCGCTGTCACGCCGTACAGGAAGCTGCCGAGCAGTTCGGAGAGGGCCAGTGACCCGGCCAGTCCCAGGACGATCCCGGCCCCGACCAGAACCGCCACTTCCCAGCCCACCAGGCGCAGGATCTGAGACTCCTCCGCGCCCAGCGCCAGGCGGATGCCGATCTCCCGCGTGCGCCGGCCCATCAGGTAGGCGAGGACGCTGTACAGGCCCACGAGGGCCAGGAGCAGCGCCAGTGCGGCCATCATTCCCAGCAGGATGGAGGGCGAGCGGAGGCAGGAGTGCGCCCCTTCCACGTAGCTCTCCATGGGGCGGATCTCGAACGGCACCTCCGAATCCCGGCTCGAGATGCGCCGGCGCAACTCGGCGGCCAGGCTCGGCGCCCCTCCCCGGGATTTGACCGTCAGTGCCATCTGCGGGTCGGGATGCTGTCCGAAAGGCAGATAGAACACGCCCTGGTCACTGGTGCGGTAGTCCTTGTGCCGGATGTCCTCGACCACGCCGACGATGCTGCGCCAGATGCCGTCGGAGCTGATCTCGACGCGCGCCTGCCGCCACGAGCCGTCCGGCCAGAAGGCGTCGGCCAGGCTGCGGTCGATCAGGATCACCGCCCGGCTGTCGGCGCGGTCGGTCCACTGCAGGGCCCGGCCCGCGATCAGCTCGATCTGCAGGGTCTCGAGGTAGCCGGGCGTGATGACGCGGAAATCTGCCACCTGCCGGGCGGTGCTGGCTCCCGACACTCCCTCGATGGCGAAGTTGCCGCCGAACAGCCCCTCGCTGTAAGGGAGCAGGTTGATGGCCCCCGCCGACTCCACCTGGGGCATTCCGGTCAGCTCGTCGATCAACGAGCGGTAGAAATCGAAGACCCGCTGGGAGTCGTAACGGGCCGGGGGAAGCCAGGTCCGCACCGTGACCACGCCGTCGGCTCGGAACCCCAAATCCGTTTCCTGCGCTTTCCACAGGCTGCGCACGAGCAGCCCGGCGCCCACCAGCAGAATGGTGGCGGCGGCCACCTGGACCACCACCAGCACCTTGCGCACCGCATCGGCCTGACGCGACGCCGTCCCGCCCCGCGTCCCCCCCTTCAGGTCCTCGTGCAGCCGCGGGCGCGCCAGCCTGAGCGCCGGAAACAGACCGGTCAGCAGTCCGGTCAGAATCGCCAGGGCCAGCGTGAACAGCAGGACCGTCGTGTTAATCCGGACCGGCCCCAGGTCGGGGATGTACTGGCTGCTGATGCCGAGCAGCGGCGGCAGGCTCACCCAGGCCAGCAGGACTCCCATCGCGGCGCCCGCCAGCGACAGCAGCAGGGTCTCGCTCAAGAGCATGCGGACCACCTGCGCGGGCCGGGCTCCCAGCGCCAGCCGCACCGCCACTTCCCGGCGGCGGTGGGTCACCCGCGCCAGCAGGAGGTTGGCCACGTTGAAACAGGCGATCAGCAGGATGGCCGCCACCGCGCCGGCCAGCAGCAGGAGCCGGTCCCGGCTGGTGTCCACGGCCTGCTCGTGCAGTGGAAGCGCGACCGCGCCAGGACCCTCCAGACTCTCGTCGGGATACTCTCGAAACAGCTGCTCGGCAACCGGCCGCAGCGCCTCTTCGGCCTGGCGGGGAGAAGTCCCGGGGGCCAGCCGGGCCACCGTACGGATGGCGCGGGCCGCCCGGTAGTCGGAGCGAAACGGATAGGCGATGAAGACCTCCGCCGCGCCTTGCCGCAGGTTCCCCGCGAACTTCAGGGGCGGCGGGAAGAAGAAGCCCTCGGGCATGACGCCGACGATCTCGTGCGACACGGTGTCCAGCTTCAGCGTCCGGCCCACCACGCCGGGGTCCCCGCCGAACAGCCGCATCCAGAGGCCATACGAGAGGATGGCCACGGTCGGGGCTCCGGGACGGTCCTCACCCTCGTGGAACTCCCTGCCCAGAATCGGCTGGACGCCCAGGGTCTGGAACAGATCGTGGCTGCACAGCACCGCGTTGATGCGCTGTGGGGTCCCCTCCCCGGACAGGGCCACCGGCCGGCCGTTGGCATGGCTGCGGATCCGGAAGCCGGACATGCGAGTGAACACGTTCTGACGCTGCTTCCAGTCGACGTATGCCGCCTCGGTGATGGGAACGTAGTCCACCGGGATGTTGTCGAATTTCTCCCAGAACATGACCAGCCGGTCGGCGTCCGGGTAGGGGAGAGGCCGGAACAGGACGGAATTGACGATGCTGAAAATGGCCGTGTTGGCGCCGATCCCCAGCGCCAGCGTGAAGACCACCACCAGGGTGAAGGCGGGAGCCTGCAGCAAGCGCCGTGCAGCGAATATCACTTCTCTCGTGAAGCCCAACGAACTTCAACCTCCACAACCACGGCATTGAAAATTATAGCAGCCATTGAAGAACGTGCGCGGCGAATCGGCCCCGGTGCGGCGAAAATCGGGGTCAGGGCCGGGCCTCCTGCGGAACGTGATCGATGGGCAGGATGGTGAGCCGCCCGTCCTCCTCGAGGTCCACCGTCTGGTGCCGGACGTCGCGGCTGATGGCGCCCCCTACGACGATCGAGCCCTCCACCGTCACGCCCTTGCGGATTTCGTGACGGTCCACCATCCGCCGCTCCTGGACCGGGATCTCGTTACCTTCGTCGTCGAAGAAGGGATACCGCTGCCAGAGGACGGAGTGGCGGACGCAGGCGCCCGTCTCGACCACCCAGCCGTCGCCGATCACGGCGT
>JBFGHG010000482.1:0-3875 GCA_041578395.1 Acidobacteriota bacterium | reverse complement strand
GCTGCGCCACCTGCCGGACGATCCACTGCTCGGGGTCCTCGCGGCTGGTCTCGAGTACGTCCACCACGCCGTTGGTGACCAGCACGAGGCGGGACGCCGGCTGCAGCCGGACCCGGCCCACCACGAACCGGGGATCGGCATCCTCCCCGGCCGGATCGTCTGAGGCGGGGGCCTCCTCCCGCAGCGGCCGGGCTGCGCCGGCCAGCACCAGGCGGGGGAACTCGCCGTGACGCGCATAGCGGAAGTTGCCGCGGGGACCGTCCAGGATGCCGAAGAGGAAGCCGATGTTCTCCTGATGGGACCGGATCGACTCGCGCATGAACAGCCGCAGGCGGCGCACCACCTCTTCCGGCTGCGGCTGCCGCGGGAGCATCGGCAGAATCACCCCCTTGGCGTAAGCGATGGCCAGCGCCGAGGAGAGCCCGCTGCCCCCGCCCTCGGCCAGAAAGAGCGCCACGCGGTCCCCTTCCATGGGGAAGAAATCGTAGAAATCACCCCCCACCACGCGGCCCGGTTCGCAGCAGGCCGCCAGGCTGAAGCCGTTCAGCTCGGGCACCCCCTGCGGGGCCAGCCGGAGCTGTGCTTCGCGTGCCGCCGACACCTCCGCCTGCAGGGACAGCCGCTGCGCCAGGTTCTGGGCGTACAGCGGCCGGACTTCCTCTTCGCGGACTTCCCGCCCGTACACGACGAAGTAGGCGTGCAGGGACAGAATCACCAGCACGACCGTGGTCGCGGCCAGCAGCGTGCCGGTGCCGAAGGAGGTCACCGTGTACACGGCGGTCATCCCGGTGGCGAACGAGGAGGCGCTCAAGGTCGCCAGCGAGGTGAGCAGGTCGTACGTCCGGAAGGTGACGATCAGGGCCGCCACGGTCAGGACCGTGACCATCAGGCCGGCCGGAAGCGGGTCGATGTTCAGTCCGATCCAACCGCAGCTGATCAGGGCCAGCACGAAGAAGACGATCCGGCGCACCCGCGGAGACCGGAAAACGCGCAGGGTGAAGGTCATGGGGACCAGCAGTCCGATCGTCACGACCGGGACGGAGGCGGTCAGGGGGCTGAGGATGGAGACGATCCCGGGCAACCGGGAGTAGAGCAGCCCCGTGTAGCTGGAGGCGGCCGCGCCGAAGTGCGGCACGCCGATCCAGGGATACTCGACCAGGGCCACGGCCAGGCTCATCCAGCCCCCCAGCGCCGCTCCGGCCAGGGAGGAACGCGCCACGTTGCGGGTGAACACCCGGCCCAGAATCAGCGCGTCCAGGGAGACCAGCTTGCCCGGATAGGCGATGCGGACCTCTCCCTCGGAGCTGCCCCACAACATCCCCACCAACAGGCCCATCAGCAGGTACACGGCCACGATCATGAAGATCATGAGCAGGAAGAGGGGATGCGTGACGGGACGCTTGAGCTGGGCCCCCAGCATTTCCCCGGCGCTGACCAGGATCACCAGGCTGAAGGAGAGCGCGATGGCCGTCCCCAGCGCCAGCACCCGCGCGTGTGAGACCTCCTTCTGCAGGGACTTGCGCACGTACAGCACGAAGGCGTAGACAGCCATCGAGAGGCCCACCAGCACGACCAGCACCCAGGCCACGGTCTTGGCGGCGGTCTGATGCTCGAGTTCGCGGCCGACGAAAAGCGGGTCCAGGTCGGTCAGCACCTCCTCGGCCAGCAGGCGCCCCCCCTGCACGCGGAAGCGAATCCTCAGGGTCAGCTCGGGCCGCTCCTCGTTGCGGCCCTTCCAGGTGAACACGCGCACCAGCGCGCGGCCCGTCCGGTCGGTTTCGACGGAGGGCTGGGGGTCGAACCGGACCACTTCGATGCCCGCCGCCAGGGCCTCGAACCGGGCCAGGGCCAGCTGGAAGGCCTCCTCGCGGCCCTCCTCCGGCTGGGGCTCCGGTTCGGCCTGCTCCTCGTCCTCGGGTTCTTCCGAATCCCGGCTGGTGATCTCGAAGCCCCCCAGCCGTGCGGTGGCGGTCTCGGGCAGCTCGGAGGTGAAGCCGAAGGGGCGGCCGTCGGGCGCCAGCAGGGCTTCGAAGACGCCCCCTTCGGCCTCGGGCAGGAAGACCACCCGGATGAACGTCTCCGGGCGCAGCCGGCGCAGGCGTTCCGCCATTTCGTCGGGCAGGCTGCGGTAGTAGACGCGGGTGGTGGAATCGGTTTCGACCGAAGCGTAGGCGGTCCAGCCGCCCACCTCCCAGCCCCGCGCCTCGGCGTACGACCGGGCGGTGTGGATGGCCTGCGCGCGCGGGGCGCTCAGGTAGAGATGTTCGCCGCTGATGATCTGCTGGTGCAGCCACAACCCTGCCAGCCAGGCCAGCGGCGACAGGACCAGCACGGCAGTCCAGACGAGCCGGCTTCGTCCGCTCAGTTTTCGATCCGGGAGCAGTTCCGACAGCAGACCCAAGCGAGCTTCTCCATGCTTCGCGTTTACGGGAGCCGGCTACCCATCGCCAGCCCCGGTCCGAATGATAATCGATGGCGGTTGCAACCCCCAAGCCTTGGGGGTTCGGGCCGACCGGGGAGTTGGGCGAGGCGAGCGCGTGTCCGCTCTCGAGAACCTTGACAGCCGGATCCGAAACAGGAATACTGCAGCGTCCCAAAAAATCAAAATTTTCCGTTTCGCTCAGGAGGCAGTGCATGAAAGAACTCAGAAACTGGCGACAGGTATTCGTGTTCGCTCTAGCGGTGGCGCTTCTCACCGTGGGCGCGGCGATGGCCCAGGTCGTGGAGATGGGCCGGGCCCAGCTGTCGCAGGCGATCGCGGTGCAAGAACGCCACAACCCCGCGCTCTTCTCCATCCCCGAAGTGGTCGCCACCGGCGTGGGCGTCTCGGGCACCCGGCCGGTCGTGAAGGTCTACCTGTCGCGGCCCGGCGGGGCGTCCATTCCGGACGTGCTCGACGGTGTCCCGGTGGCCATCTCGGTGATCGGCGAAATCGTCTCGTTCAAGGGCCCGCCCGGCGGCGGCGTGGACCCCACCGGGCGGTTTCCCCGTCCGGTTCCGATCGGCGTGTCCACGGGGCACCCGGACATCACCGCCGGGACGATCGGCGCCCGAGTGACCGACGGCGCCAATGTGTGGGCGTTGAGCAACAACCACGTGTACGCCGACTCCAACGCGGCCAGCATCGGTGACGCCGTGATCCAGCCCGGCACGTTCGACGGAGGCGTCAGTCCCGCCGACGACATCGGAAACCTGGACGACTTCGAGCCGATCAATTTCTCCGGCGCCTGCAACAACGTCATGGACGCCGCGATTGCCGCCACGACGACGGCGCTGGTGGACAACGCGACCCCGTCGGACGGCTACGGGACGCCGCAGTCCTCGGCAATTGCGGCAAGCGTGGGGATGCGGGTCATGAAGTACGGCCGGACCACCGGCCAGACCCGGGGCCGGGTCGACTCCATCAATGCCACCGTGAACGTCAACTACGGGGCTGAGGGAGTGGCCTGCTTCGTCAACCAGATCGTCATTACTCCCGGCAGCTTCAGTGCCGGAGGCGACTCCGGATCTCTGATCGTAGTCCAGAGGGGCTCGGATGCCAGGCGCCCGGTGGGACTGCTCTTCGCCGGAAGCAGCCAGGCGACGATCGCCAATCCGATCGGTCCCGTTCTGACCCGTTTCGGCGTCACCGTCGACGGCAACTGAACACTCTCTTTTTCCTGGGGCGCCCGCCCGGGGCGTCCCTTCCCCTCCCATGAAACTCCAACCTGACGCTCGACTCCTCGGCCTCTCCGTTATACTGGCCGTGGCAATGGGCGGGTCCGCCTGCACCAACCGTCCCCAGGCCGGGTCCGAAGAAGCCATGAAAGCTGACACGATCGAAGAAGCGCAGGAAGCCCTGACCGAGCGGGTCATGAAGCTGCCCGGGGTCGTCG
>JBFGHG010000481.1:0-3876 GCA_041578395.1 Acidobacteriota bacterium | reverse complement strand
TCGCCCGCAGTGCCGTCCGGCTCGAGGCGCCCGCGCCCCGCCATCAGCGGCAGGCCGTGCAGCAGGAATTCGAATTCCACCTCGCCGGGGGACGGGGGCGCGTCCCCGGCCACGGCGAACGACGCCAACGGCTGCTCGATTCGGGTGAGCCGGCCTTCGAAGGGCGGCTGCTTCTCACCGAGGGGGATTCGGACGACGACTTGCTTGGCTACGCTATACTGATCGCTCATTCGGTCAGGCCAGTGCACCGGGACGCGGGCCGCCGGTCCCGGACGGCGAGAGGAGTGATCCCCGGCCGGCCTTCAGTCTAGCAAAACTTCGGCATTGACCAACGCACGATGAGGCAGGCTCGATGGAAGATACATCCGCGCAGATGAATTCCACGGTTCCGGCTACCGCCGACCCGGCCGTGGAAACGCAAACCAACCAGGCCACGGGTGTCCGCTGGGATCTCGGTGATCTGTTCACCTCACCCGACGATCCGCGCCTCGGCGAGACGGAACAGTGGGCTCGCGCGGAGGCGGAAGCCTTCGCCCGCGACTATCGGGGACGCATCCGGGTGGAGGGGGGACCGGCGCCCGAGCTGATGGCGGAGGCCCTGCACCGCTACGAAGCGTTGCTGGACGCGTCCTACAAGATCCATGCCTACGCCTATCTGCGGCACGCCGCCGACACCACGGCGCCCGGCGTGGGCGCGTTGTTGTCGCGCAGCCAGGAACTGACCACCCGGGTGCAGACGCAAATCATGTTCTTCGAGCTGGACTGGATCGCTCTCGAGGACGAGGCCGCCCGGCCGGCCCTCGAGTCCAACCAGTGCCTCCGCTGGCGTCACTTCCTGCGCAGCAGCCGCCGCTACCGTCCTCACACGCTGACCGAACCGGAGGAGATCATCCTGGCCGAAAAGCAGGTCACCGGCGGTCAGGCCATGCGGCGGCTCTTCGACGAGGTAAACAGCTCCCTCACCTATCCGGTGGAACTGGACGGCAAGGTCCGGGAGATGACCCAGAGCGAAGCGCTGGCGCTGCTGTACCATCCGGAGCGGGGCGTCCGCCGGGCGGCCCACGAAGGGTTCAGCCAGGGCCTGCGCGAGGGGACGCACGTGCCCACTTTCATTCTGAACACCACGGTGCTGGATCACGCCGTCAACTGCCGCCTCAAGAAGTTCGAGCACCCCGCCGACAGCCGCCACCTGGCCAACGAGATCGAGCGCCAGTCGGTCGAGGCCCTCATGCAGGCCTGCGAGAACCACTACGGCCTGGTCCAGGACTACTACCGGCTGAAGGGCCGGCTTTTGGGCCTGGACACGCTCTACGACTACGACCGCTACGCTCCGGTGCAGTTCCACGTCCCGGAGTGCGACTGGCCCGAGGCCTGCAGGATCGTGCGCGGGGCCTACCACGACTTCAGCCCCCGGATGGGCGAGATCGTGGCCGAGTTTCTGGACCGCCGCTGGGTCGACGCCGAACCCCGGCCGGGCAAACGGGGCGGGGCGTTCTGCAGCGCCACGGTGCCCAGCGCCCATCCCTACATCCTGATGAACTACACGGGCAAGATGAACGACGTGATGACGCTGGCCCACGAGCTGGGTCACGGCGTCCACCAGCGTCTGGCCCAGCCCCGCGGCATCCTGCAGAACACGACCCCGTTGACCGTCGCGGAAACCGCCAGCGTCTTCGGCGAGATGCTGGTCTTTCAGCGGCTGATCCGCAGCCAGCAGGAGCCCCAGGTGCGGCTGGCGCTGCTCTGCCGGAAGCTCGAGGACTCGTTCGCCACGGTGTTCCGCCAGATCACCCTGACCCGGTTCGAGGAGCTGCTGCACGCCCGCCGCGCCGCCGAGGAACTGTCCGCCGAACAGCTGGACGAGCTGTGGATCGAAGCCAACCGGCCGATGCACGGCGAGGTGGTCCACCTGACGGAAGGGTACCGGCGCTGGTGGCTCTACATCAGCCACTTCGTGCACACGCCGTTTTACTGCTACGCCTACAGCTTCGGCGAACTGCTGGTGCTGTCGCTGTGGAAGCGCTACCAGGAGGAAGGGGCCCCGTTCGTGCCCAAGTATGTGGAGTTGCTGGAGGCCGGCGGCAGCGACACCCCCCACGACCTGGTGGCCCGCATCGGCCTCGATTTGAACGACCCGGGGTTCTGGGACGCGGGTTTGTCGGTGCTCCGGGAGTTCCTGGAGGAAGCGCAGGAGCTGGCGGACAGGATCTGAAGTGGCACGGCCTTCCCAGGCCGTGGTTTCTTCCCGGATCACGGGCAGGATGCCCGTGCCACCACTGTTGACCATAGCTCGTCGATCGGATAATCTGATTTTATGAGCGACACGGTCATCACGGTTACGGAGGCCGCGCGAAACTTCGCCGATTGCGTGAACCGCGTGCATTACCAGAATCAGACGTTCCTGCTGTTGAAGAACGGCGTGCCCTTCGCGCGGCTGGTGCCTGCGGAACGCGTCTCCCGAGGCAGGGATCTGGCGAAAGCCCTGGCCGGCGTGGACCTCCCCGCGAGCGAGAGAAAGGCCTGGAGCCGCGACTTGAAGGCGGCGCGTGAACACCTGAAAGCCCCGCGTGACCCATGGCGATCCTCGTAGACGCCAGCGTCATCATCGGCGGGGAGAAGGGGGGCTTCGATCTTCACGGCTGGCTGGCGGGTTATCCCGACGAGGAGCTGGAACTGGCCGCGGTAACCGTTGCCGAATTGTGGCAGGGGGTGGAGCGTGCCTCGGGAAAGCGCCGACTGACGCGAGAAAGCTACCTCAGCGCCATTCTCTCGGCTCTCCGCGTCGTCCCTTACACGGCAGTGACGGCGCTCGAACACGCCCGGTTGTGGGCTCGTCTGCAGTCGGCGGGAACGATGATCGGATACTACGACCTGATCGTGGCCGCCACGGCACTCGAGCGCGGCAGCGCGGTGGCGACCTTCGACCGGCGCCATTTCGACAGCGTCCCCGGACTCCAGGTCATCGAGCCCGAGTAACGTACCCCCCGCTGACCTTCAATCCGTGTTCCTCGGGATGCACGTGCGCCCCCCGTGTTTCTCGTCCGAATCACGGGCAGGATGCTCGTGCCACCTCACGCCTTGCGGTCCCGCCCCATCCGTTCGGCGATCAGCATCGCCATCTCGAGCGCCTGCTCGTAGTTGAGGCGCGGGTCGACCTGGGTCTTGTAGGAGCGCGAAAGGTCCGCCTCGGACAGCCCCCGTGCTCCCCCCACGCATTCGGTGACGTCCTCGCCGGTCAATTCGAAGTGAACTCCTCCCAGCCTGGAGCCGGCGGCGGCGTGGAGGTCGAAGGCCAGCTCCAGCTCCCGCAGGATCAGGTCGAAGTCGCGCGTCTTGTAGCCGGCGCGGGTCTCGGTGTTGCCGTGCATCGGGTCGCAGCACCAGAGCACCGTCTTGCCGGTGGCGCGCGCGGCTTCGATCAGCCGGGGGAGATGCTCCTCGATCTGGTCCGAGCCGAAGCGGTGGATCAGCGTCAGCCGGCCGGGGCGGTCTTCGGGGCTCAGGGTGTCGATGAGCCGCTTCAGCTCGTCCCCCTGCGTGGTGGGTCCGACCTTGACCCCGACCGGGTTGCAGATGCCGCGGAAGTACTCCACGTGCGCCCCCTCGGGATCGCGCGTCCGGTCGCCGATCCAGGGGAAGTGCGTGGTCAGGTCGAACCACTTGTCGACGCGCGGGATCAGCCGAGTCTGGGCCTGTTCGTAGAGCAGGTGCAGGCCTTCGTGGCTGGTGAAGAAGTCGACCCGCTCAGTGTCCCCCAGCGGACGCCCGGAAATGGTCTCGAAGAACTGCAGCGACTCCCGGATCGAGCGCACCATGCGCCGGTACCGGTCCGCCTGCCGGGAGTGGGCCACGAACCCCAGCTCCCAGTACTCCGGG
>JBFGHG010000480.1:0-3876 GCA_041578395.1 Acidobacteriota bacterium | reverse complement strand
GTCCAGCACCATGTCCAGCGCCGAGGGCCGGTAGACGTCCTCGAAGTCCTCCCGAGGCAGGACGTCGTCGATCTGCTTCATGAAGTCGACCCAGACCGGCAGCGCCATGTTGGCGCCGTAGACCTCGTCTCCCAGCGAGCGCTTCTCGTCGTACCCGACCCAGACCCCCGCCGTCATGGAGGGGGTCAGGCCCACGAACCAGGTGTCGGTGGCGTCGTTGGTGGTGCCCGTCTTGCCGACCACCGGCCGGCCCACCGCCCGTGCCCGCACCGCCGTACCCCGCTGTACCACCTGCCGCAGCAGGTAGAGCATCTTGCTGCAGATGTCGGGCGAGATCACGTGCTCGAAGCGGGTCTGGTGCTCTTCCAGCGTGAAGCCGTTGTAGTCCTCCACGCGCCGCACGAAGTAGGGCGTGGCGCGCACGCCGCGGTTGCCGAAGACGGAGAAGGCGGAGGTGATCTCCTCCAGCGTGATTTCCCCCGCGCCCAGAGCGATCGGCAGCACCGGCACGAAGCGGCGCCGGATCCCGAAGCGGTGCGCCATGTCGATCACCTTGCGGATGCCCAGGGCCTTGGCCAGCCGCAGGGTGGGGACGTTGCGCGACTCCGCCAGCGCCTGCTCGAGCGGGATCAAACCCTTGTACTTGCCGTCGGAGTTCTTGGGGTCGTAAGGACGTCCCAGCTCGTCGACGAAGTTGACCGGGGCGTCCAGCAGCCGGTCGAAGGGGGACTTCCCTTCCTCCAGCGCCACCAGGTAGGTGAACGGTTTGAAGATCGAACCGGGCTGGCGCAGCGCCTGGGTGGCGCGGTTGAACTGGCTGTACCGGAAGTCGAAGCCTCCGACCATCGCTAAAATGGCGCCCGTCCGGTTGTCCAGCGCCAGAAACGCGCCCTGAATCTCGGGAATCCGGTCCAGCTCCACCTCGACCGTCTTGGCCTGATGGTCGATGGCGTCGATCCGAAAGACGGCCACGTCTCCCACCTTCAGGGCCTCGTCGACCTTCTTCTTGCGCGTCCAGGCGATCCCTTCCGGGGTGAGATCGGCCGCGTAGCTGCCAAGGACCACCCGGCCCTGCTCGGGCGACACCTCGGTCACCAGGCCGTGGATCCGCTGGCCCTGGCGGAAGATCTGCCGCCAGTCGGCGTGCGTGAAGTCCTCCAGGCTGCCCCCCTCGTCGAGCACGTTCCGGGCCGCGCCCGTCCAGCGCCGGGTCTGCTTGTCGTACTCCAGCAGCCGCTGCTGCAGGGCCTGGTGGGCGGCCTTCTGCATCCGGCTGTCCAGGGTGGTGTAGATCTTGAGTCCGCCCTTCCAGATCTTCTCGGTGGGGTAGTTGCGCTCCAGGTGCTGGCGTACCCACTCCACGAAGTAGGGGGCGATTTCCTTGTCGGTGTTCCCCTGCGTGCGGATCGGCTCGGCCATCGCCTCCTGCATCTGCTCTTCGGTGATGTAGCCTTCGTCGTGCATTCGCCGCAGCGCATAGGCCCGCCGGGCCAGGGCGCGTTCGGGGTGGCGGATGGGGGAGTAGCGCTCCGGGACGTTCAGCACCCCCGCCAGCAGGGCCGACTCCGCCAGGGTCAGCTCGTCCAGCGACTTGTCGAAGTAGAAATCGGCCGCCGCGGCGATGCCGTAGATTCCGTGCCCCATGTAGATCTGGTTGAAGTAGAGGGTGAAGATCTGTTCTTTGGAGAATTTCTTTTCGGTCTCCAGCGCGAACAGGATGTCCTTGACCTTGCGTTCGATCCGCTTCTCCGAGCTGGTGAAGCGGAGTTTGCACAGCTGCATGGTCAGCGTGGAGGCGCCCTTGCGCTGCCCGTACAGGACGTTGCGAAAGATCGTCACCAGCGCGCGCTGGAAGTCGACGCCCGAGTGCTCGAAGAAGTCGGCGTCCTCGGCCGCCAGGACCGCGTGTTTCAGGTGGTCGGGGATCTGGTGGTAGTCGACCAGGATGCGCTTTTCGAGCGCGTACTCGCCCAGCACCTCGCCGTCCGCCGAGTAGACGTACGAGACCACGTTGGGCCGGACCTTCTGCAGCTCTTCCACCTGGGGGAGGTCGATCGAGTATCCCAGCAGCATGCCCCCCACGCCGCCGGCGACCGCCACCAGGATCACCAGCACGCCGTAGGTGGACCAGAACAGAGTGCTGGGATGCTGCAGTTTCCACTTCTCGAACACGGCTTTCATTCTATCCACTTTCCCCCCGCTCCGTGGGCCGGTCATTGAAGTGATGCCGCGCGGGGCGGAAAGTTCCCGCTCCGGAAGTGTCACCGAAATCACCAAATGGGCGTCGGTGGGGGCGGCTATAATGCCGGAGTGATGAGAAAAACGGCCGTTATTATTGCCCTTCTGACGCTGGGCCTGCTGCTGGTGCCCTCCACGGGCGCCCGTCAGCTGCAGGTGCAGGCGACGCTGGTCACCGACTGCTCACCGGACGAGAGCATCGTCTGGGTGCGCTGGAGCGGCATGGTCGCCGTCGACCAGCTGGTGGTGTTGGAGTCGCGCGACCGCACCGCCCGGTCCAGCTACCGCGTCCGCCACGTCTTCGACGATCACGTCCTGCTGCAAGAGCCGCTGCGGGAAGAGTACCTGGCCGGCTCCCGCCTGCTCCAGTAGGTGTGTGGCGCGGGCATCCCTGCCCGCGATTCCGGGCGGCAGAGCCGAATCACGGCCTGGAAGGCCGCGCCACTCCTGAGTCCTTGTCGTGCAGCGTCTTCAGCTGCACGATCTCCACGTTCGAGACGGGTGGCGCGGGCATCCCTGCCCGTGATTCCGGGTAGCTGGGAAGAATCACGGCCTGGAAGGCCGCGCCGGGCGGGCACCGTCAATCCTTGTCGTGCATCGTCTTCAGTTGCACGATCTCGACGTTCTTGACGCCCCGAGGCGTCCGGATCTCCACCTCGTCTCCCTCTTCGTGCCCCATCAAGCTTTTTCCGATCGGAGAAGACGTCGAGATCAGGCCCTTGGCGACGTCCGATTCCTCGCTGGTCACCAGCCGGTAGGTGGATTCGGCCCCGCTGTCGAGGTCCAGCACCACCACGGTCGAGCCGTAGGACACGCGGTCGGTCGGGATCTTGTTCAGGTTGACCATCGAGAGCTTGGAGAGCCGCTGGCGCAGCTGCCCCAGTTGCGCCTGCACGTAGGACTGGCGCTCCTTGGCGGTCTGATACTCCGCGTTCTCCCGCAGGTCGCCCATCTCGAGGGCTTTCTTCAGGGCCAGCGGAAGCTCCTCGTTCAGTTCCCGCTCCAGTGTACGGATCTGCTGCTGCAGTTTTTCTTTGGCGTCTTTCAAAAGATACGTGCCTCGCTGACCAGCCGCAGGACGCCTCCCGGAAACACTCCCAGCCAGAACGTCCCCGCGGCCATCGCCAGAATCGTGAGCCGAGCCGAGACGGGGAGTTCCACCGGGAGGATCTCTCCCTCGGCGTCCCGCATGTACATGTATACGATTACCCGCAGGTAGTAGTAGACGCCCACCGCCGAAGCCAGCAGGGCCAGCACCACCAGCCAGTAGAACTCTTCCTTGATGGCGGCCGAAAACAGGTAGAGCTTCCCCATGAAGCCCGCGGTGGTGGGGATGCCCGCCATCGAGACCAGAAACACCGACAGCATGGCCGCCAGGAAAGGATAACGGCGCGCCAGGCCCGCATAGTCGTTCAGGGAGACGTACTTCTCGTCCTCCCGGGCCAGCAGCTGCACCACGGCGAAGGCGCCGATGGTCATGAAACCGTAGGCGGCCAGGTAAAAGAGCACCGCCGACGTCCCCACGCCGTTGTGGGCGACCAGTCCCACCAGGATGTAGCCGGCGTGGGCGATGGAGGAATAGGCCAGCATGCGCTTGATGTTGAACTGGCTCAAGGCGGCGATGTTGCCCAGCGCCAT
>JBFGHG010000479.1:0-3877 GCA_041578395.1 Acidobacteriota bacterium | reverse complement strand
TCACCCTTCAAGACGCGCTGTATCCGAACGCCACGAACACCAGCGGCTCGGTCCCCGGGTTGCGGATGCCGTGGATGCCGCCGCTCTTGGTGAAGATCACGTGGCCGGGCTCCACCTGGAGTTCCTTGACCCGGCGCGGGCCGATCCCGTAAATCGGCTGCTGCACCGTGGGAAAGGCACTCTCGATGGCCGGATCGTCCCCCTTCCCCATGTAGGCGATCCCGGTCCCCGACACGATGTAGTACAGCTCTTCGGACCCCACATGTCGGTGGCAACCCTCGTAGGCCCCCGGCTCGACCGTCACCTCGTGGAAGTAGACCAGGCTGGAACCCAGCTCGCGCTGCAGGATCCAGCGCATTCTCACGATGTTGTCCTGGGCTCGCTCCGGATGATCTTCGTCCATCATGGCATTGCGGTAGCTGACCGGCTCGACATCGAAGCTCTGCAGAAACCAGCCGGTCTGGAAGTCCACCAGGTAGTTCTTGTCCTCCACGGTGTTCTCGGGCGAGCTGGGCTCAGGGTTGCGCGGCTCCTGGTGCGAGCGCTCGTAGGCGTTGTCCCACGCCGCGTCGTCGTCCGAAATGCGGTATCCCAGCACCGGGTCGAACCGGTCCTCCCGGTAGGCCAACTCCACCGTCCGGATACCTTTGACGTCCTGCAGCGCCCGGTCGAAGGCCGGCACCCGGGTGATGCTGCCGTAGCGGCCCATCATGGCCAGCACCTGGTGGTCGTGTTCGGTCCCCTCCTGCGGCTCCAGCGTTCCCCACAACTCCACCTGGTACGCGCCCTCGCGCAGCTCCCACACCCACTCGACCTGCGCCTCCGCGTTGCGCGATTGGTCCTCGTGGCTGATCCGCATCCAGGCGATGACGTGATTTCCCAGCAGGCGCTTCTTGGCGCGCACCACCTCGGTCAGATGGCCGGCGCGATACTCGAGGCGCAGGAAGTCGCACAGATAGCGGCTGTCCAGGTAGACCTCCCCTTTGAGCACCTGGGACTGGTGCTTGGACCGGACCCACTTCACGTTGTAGCGGTAGCGGGGGCAGACGGCCGCCGCCAGCGCCGCTTCGTGGTAGATCCGGTCGGGGTAGAAGACCACCTTGAAAATCTGGTTCTCCGGGTGGGCGAAAGAGTCGTCGAAGATGTCGGTCAACAGGTGATCCATGGTTCACAACCTCTCGAGGAGCTTGTCGGCCACGCGGAAAGAGTTGGCCTCGATGGTGTGGGTCGGATTGCCGCTGCCGGAGGTCGGCATGAAGCAGCCGTCGGTGACGTACAGGTTGTCGAAGTCCCAGGCGCGGCAATCGGGGTCCAGCACCGCGTCGGCCCGGTCGGTCCCGAAACGGGCGCCGCCCAGCACGTGGTTGGCGATCCGGACCAGGCCATTGGGCGCCAGGTAGCTGCCCCCCTGGCCCATGAACACGAACCCCGGCTCCGAACCCACGCCCAGCTTGATCACGTCCCCGCACCTGGCGGACAGCAGGTCCATCAGCGCCATGTCGTGCGGGTGCCAGGTCTTGTTGATGTAGGCCACCGGCCGGTTCCACTTGTCCCGAATGCGGGGGTGCAGCTCGATCCGGTTCTCCTTCTGCGGCACCTGGTTGGCCATGAAGGTGACCGACAGCAACCGGCCCAGCTGCGCGTCCAGGAAGTCGATGATGGCCGGTCCCTTCAGGCCGGTGTTCTGCTGCAGGCCCTGCCACAGGGTGTCCAGGTCCATGGCGCCGATGGTCCGAAACAGCGCCAGCGGCAGCGCCGCGTCCGAGGTGTTGTTGTAGATGGCGGCGCCCGCCCAGAGCCCTTCCGCCTGGAGGAAGCCCTCGACGTTGCAGCAGTCGGTGGCCCAGTCCGCGTCCAGCGCCTTGGTCTTGTCGAAGCGCCGGGGCATGGTCGCGCTGGCGCCGCCGAAAGCGTGAGTCAGGAAGTACTTCCCCAGCAGGCCGTTCTGGTTGATGCGCGAGCCGAAGTCGGCGTTGTCCAGAGCCGACAGCATCATCAGCCGCACCGACTCGATGGCCGAGCAGGCCACCACCACGATCTTCCCCTGCGCGGTGCGTGGCCGGCCCGCCGGGTCCAGGTAGTGGACCTTCGTGACCTTGCCGTTGTCGCTCTCGAGGGTGGTGACGGTGCAGTTGGGGAGCAGCTTCAGGTTGGGCCGGTCGGCGATCGGCGCCAGCAGGGCCACCCAGGTGCTGGACTTGGCTCCCAGCGGGTCTCCGTAGCGGTTGACGTAGCTGCACTTGAGCGACTCGGGGTCGGCCGGGACTCGCCGTCCGCTGGGGGCGTGGTCCCGCGTGATTACGGCCAGGGGGGTCCGGTACGGGAGGGCCGGGTCGGAGGAATTGATCTGCCGGGCCAGAGTCTCCATTCCCTTGCGGGCGTATTCGCTGATCGGGTTGGGCTCGAGCGGGGGCTGGTAGTTGTCGACGCTGAACGGTTTCTTCTGGTTGGCACTGGATCCGTTGAGACCCACCAGTCGCTCCGTCTTCGCGTAATAGGGTTCCAGGTCGTCGTAGGAGACGGGCCAGTCGCGCGACTCCCGGTTGACGTCGCCGTTGGGGTCGGCCTTCAGGGTCCGTCCCTGGTTGAAGGAACGCAGCCGGAAATCCAGAGGGGTGAAACGAAAGGAGACGCCCCCGTACAGGTTGGTCCCGCCGCCCACCAGCTGCGCGGTATACCCCTCCAGGGTAGCCCGGTCCTGACCGCCGGCGTCCCGGTAGACATGGGGCTCGTCGTTGAGGTCCGGCTCCACGTGGCTGGAGTAGTAGGAGGCGCCCTGGTTGGCGGTCTCGGGAACTGCGATGATCTTCTCGGGGCCGTCCGAGATCAGTTCGTCCCGCTTGAACGGCCCACGGCGCAGGGGGTAGCCGGATTGGGGTTTGATCAGCGGGCCTTTTTCGAGCACCAGGACGGTCTTGCCGGCCTTGACCAGTTCGTGAGCGATGGGGGCCCCTCCGGCCCCGCTTCCGATGATGACGGCGTCGAATTCCTGGTTTGCCATGTGTTGTTCACCTCGCTGGGGCGATCACCCGATGTAATCCTCGTTCCTGCCCGTCGGCGGCTCGATGGCCGCCGGCCAGTCATAGAGCGTCTGTCCGTCGTCGTCCCGGTAGCGCTCCTGGAGATAGGCCCAGCCCCCGGCGCCGTAGTTGCCTCCATACTTGGGATGGCAGAAGGCGCCGATGATGACGTGCCGCCGCAGCAGCTCCAGGAAGTAGCGGGGGCTGTTGTACTTCTGCTTGTCCCAGCCGCTGACGTTGTCGGCAGCCATCTCGTCGTACAGCTCGAGGATCAGTTCGCGGGAGACCTCCCACGACTCCACGAAGGGGTTGCGCTGGCGCAGCACCCGGTCGATCTGGTCCAGGCAGATGCGGTAGTCGATCAGGTGATGGGTTTCCTCCCGGGCCAGGGCGTTGTCGATGTAGTTCACCTCCCCCACCGTCTGGTCCATCACGTAGGTGACGTGTTTCTCGGTCGGCTTCAGGTTGCTGTAGAACCGCTTCAGGAAGTTGCTGGCGCCCGCCGTCTGGAAGGGCAGGATCTGCTGGGCCAGCCGGTAGATCAGGCGCAGCTCCCACTCCTCGAAGACGGTCGGGTGGGGGTAGAAGTCGGTGAAGAAACAGGACCACTCCTTGCCGTTGGCCAGCGTGGTCCGTTGCGGGTTGACCGGGTCGAGCCGCTGCTGGCCGTCCACCAGGAACCGGTAGCGGTAGAGGACGGCGATGGGCAGCACCACGGTCAGCGAGAAATAGCCGGTGGGCTCTCCCTCGAAGAGAACCGGCGCGAGGGGAACCGGCTCGTAGAGCTTGCCGAACGTCCCCACCACCTGCACGTCGGCGGCTTCCAGACTCCAGTAGACCAGGGTGACGGCGTTCAG
>JBFGHG010000478.1:0-3878 GCA_041578395.1 Acidobacteriota bacterium | reverse complement strand
CGAGCACGCCCAGGACGACGAGCAGCGGTTCAGCTCGTTCCTGGAACATTGACCTCGGGAGGGGCCGGAGGAAGGAGATCCGGCGGCCCCACTGACGGCCGTAGTAGAATCGGCTCTCTTGCACTCAGGAGTATCGAGTTTATGGCACACACTTACGAAGAACTGAGCCAGATGACGGTCGCGCAGCTGCGCGAAGTGGCCAAGGGGATCGACCACGAGGCGGTGCGGGGCTACTCGACCATGCACAAGGAACACCTGCTGCCGGCCATCTGCGAGGGGCTGGGGATCGAGGCGCACGCGCATCACGAGGCGGTGGGCATCAACAAGAGCCGCATCAAGAAGCAGATCCGCGAGCTGAAGGCCGAGCGCGACAAGGCGCTGGAGGCGCACGACCCCGTCAAACTGAAGCAGACGCGGCGCGAGATCCGCTCCCTCAAACGGAAGATCCGCAAGGCCATTCTGGCCGGCACGCATTAGCGCGGTCGCCTCTCTTTCCGGAATCGCGGGCAGGGATGCCCGCGCCACCCCTACCTTCCCGGGCGCTGCGGGCGGGGCGGCGTGATCGAGGCGTGGTAGTGGTAGACGCGCCAGCCTTCGCCGGTCCTTTTCCAGAGGATCGTGGCCCTGCCTTCGAAATCACGGGTGGTGCCGTCCTGCTTCAGCTGGGTCTGCGTCCACTTGCCCGTCTGCAGGGCGCGGTCCCCTTCCACCTCGACCTTCGCGTCGTCCGCGAACTCGAAGCGGGTGATGGTGTAGTTGGTGGTGGCCGCCCGCCAGATTCGCTTCAACCGGTCCAACCCCACCATCGGACCCTCGTTGATGTCCCAGTAGATGTTGGTGGGATCGGCGTCGAAGACGCGGTCGATGATCGACAGGTCCTTGGACACGATGGCCCGGCAGAACTCGGAGGTCAGCTCCTGGATCTGTGCCTCGTCGTCGGCTGCGGGCAGTGCCGTTGCCGTGAGGAGGAAAGCAACGAAGATTGAGAATAGTTGAGTTCGCATACACACCTTTCCATTTCGAGTTTCGGATTCAGAGTTCAGCACTGGACTGCTTTTCTTCTCCGGCCGGGATCTCAATGCGGATACGCAAGCCGGGATTCGAGTTTTGGGCCTCGATCGTTCCTCCATGCAGCCGGATCACCCGCGAGGCGATGGCCAGGCCCAGGCCGGTGCCGCCCGAATCGCGGTCGCGGGCCTCGTCGACCCGGGCGAACGGCTGGAAAATGTCCTCCAGGCGGTCCTCCGGCACACCCGGGCCCTCGTCCTCGACCAGCACGACCGCAGGCGCACCGGGGCCGTCGGACTCGAGCCTCACTCGCACTTCCCCTCCCTCGGGAGAGTAACGCACGGCATTGCGCACGACGTTGTCCAGCGCGCTGCGCAGCAGTTCGGCCGAACCCGTGAGCGTGGATTCGCCCCCGGCGTCCAGCCGGACCCGACAGCGTCCGGCGGCTTCGAACGAAGCGTCCTCCACGACCCGGGCCAGGACCGCCGAGAGGTCCACGCTCTCGCCCGGCAGGCTCTTCCCGTTCGCCTCCAGCCCCGAGAGGCTGAGCAGCCGGCCGATCAGCTCGTTCATCCGCTCCGACTCCAGTTCGATCCGGTCCATCGACTCGGCGGCCTCCTCGCCCGCGCGGCGCCGGGCCAGCTCCAGGGCCAGGCTCAGGCGGGCCAGCGGCGAGCGCAGTTCGTGCGAGATGTCGCGGATGAGGCGGTTCTGCGACTCGACCAGGCGCTCGATCCGCTCCGCCATGGCGTCGAAGTCGCGCCCCAGGTCGCCCAGTTCGTCGCGGCGCTTCCGCAGAGCGGGGTCCACGCGAGCCTCCAGCTGGCCGGAGGCCAGCCGCCGGACGGCCTGCTGCAGCTTGGCCGCCGGCGAGGTGAGGTAGCGGGCCAACCCGTAGCACAGGATTCCGCCCGGCACGAGCACCGCCAGCAGCCGCACCGCGAGGTCGATCGGGTCGGGGCCGGCGCCGGGCCGGGGAAACCAGGCCACCAGCACCATTCCCTCGTTTCCCCCGGAGCGCCGCCCGGTTCGGCGCGCCACCAGCATGTCGCTTCCCGATTCCCGGAACGCCGGCCGGCGCGAGGTTCGGGCCCGCGCCAGCACTTCCAGGTCGGCGGGCGGCAGGGCGGGGCCCGCGATCAGCTGGTCGCCGGGGCCGTACAGCGAGGCGACCAGGCCCCGTTCCTCTTCCAGCTGCTTCAACTCCGCCTGCGCGGCCGCCGCCCCGCCTCCCCGGTAGGCTTCCACGACCGTCCGCGTCTGCCGCCCCACGGTCTCGCCCGTGAAGCGACGCCACCGTCCCTCCGAGGGGCGCTCCAGCAGAAAGGCAGGCAGGCCGGGCCGGGTGAGGTAGACGGAGAGGGCCAGGGAGGCGGCCACGAAGGACATCGCCAGCCAGAACCAGAGAAAGATCTTGGCCCACAGTCGCATTCAGTCTCCAGCCGATGGACGCGTGTACAGGTACCCGACGCCCCGCACCGAACGGATGCGTTCGGACTCGTCGGGATTGGGCCCCAGCTTGCGGCGCAGGTGAGACACGTGCACGTCCAGGCTGCGGTCGTAGGGGCGGAACTCGCGGCCCAGCACCTGGCGGCTCAGGTCTTCCCGGGGCAGGACCTGACCGGCGCTCTGCAGCAGCTCCGCCAGCAGGTCGAATTGGACCGCGGTCAGTTCGACGGCCTCGCCCGAGCAGGTCACGGTCCGGGCCGGCCGGTACAGCTGGACGTCCCCCACCTCGAGCCGCTCGGCCGGTTCCGCTTCGGAAGCTCCCCCGGCCCGGCGCAGGACGGCACGGATGCGGGCCATCAGTTCACGCGGATTGAACGGCTTGGGCAGGTAGTCGTCGGCGCCGATCTCGAGGCCCACGATGCGGTCGACTTCCTCCCCGCGCGCGGTCAGCATCAGCACCGGAACCGCGCAGCGGCTGCGAATGCGGCGCAGCGCCTCGAAGCCGTTGATCTCCGGGAGCATCACGTCCAGGACGACGAGCTGGTACTGCCCGCTGCAGGCCTCCTCGACGGCCGGCCCCGGGCGGTGCCGGGCCTGGACCTCGAAGCCCTCCTCGCCCAGGTATTCGCGCACCAGCGCGCACAGTTCCCGGTCGTCGTCGATCAAGAGTACACGCGGCTGCCCCATCTCCAGCCCCAGCTTACACCGCACACGGGCAGGCTTCCCCGGCTCGGACGGCTCCTTTACAAAATTTCACCGGGGATTACCCGGACTTGACAAAAAAAGGGGCCGCCTTCCCGTCTATGAGTAATGAAAGCGGGAGGGCCCCAAGGGCTTCCCGCACGGGACTCGTAAACGAAAGGAATCGAGAGCTATGAGAAAAGTATTTTCCCTGACTCTGTTCGCTCTTCTGATGCTGGCTTCCGCCCTCCTGCTGGTCAGCGTGGGCAGCCCCGATGTCGCGGCTTTCCAGGGGCCGCAGATGGGCCCCGGCGGCGGGCAAGGCCCCGGCCACGCCTTCGGGCGCGGGGGCCGCGGAGGAGACCGCGGCGCCATGGGCCCCGGGTTCTTCCGCAGGCTGGCGGACCGGCTGGAGTTGAGCGATCAGCAGCTGGAGCAGATCGAGGCCCTGTTCAGCGAGAATCGCGAGGCCCACGCCCCGCTGCGCGAGGAACTCCGCGGGCTGCACGAGCAGCTGCGGGATCTCACCGCCGATGGCGCGTTCTTTCAGAACGAGGTCCAGGTGACGGAGACGGCCCAGGCCATCGCCCAGCTGGAAGCGCAGGCGACCGTCGACCGCGCCCGCCTGCACGCCCGCATCTACGAGGTGTTGACCCCCGAGCAGCGTGAGGAACTGAAGGACCTGCGCGACCTCTTCAAGGGCCCGCGGGGCCGCCGGGGTCCTCGCGGCGATCGGGGAT
>JBFGHG010000477.1:0-3881 GCA_041578395.1 Acidobacteriota bacterium | reverse complement strand
CCGGCTCGACGGCGAGCGGACGCCCGGCGAAGGGGTCAACCGCCTTTACCGCAACGATCTCGACTGGGCCAGCGGCCGGCCCCAGCCCTCTTTCACCGACGTGACCGAGGAGGCTGGCGTCGGCGACCCCGGCTACGGCATGGGGGTGGCCGCGGGCGACTACGACAACGACGGCGACACCGATCTGGCCGTCACCTACTGGGGCCCGAACAGCCTCTTTCAGAACCGGGGTGCAGGCGTGTTCGAAGACGTCGCCGCCGCCGCGGGACTGGCACAGAAACGGCGGCGCTGGAACAGCGGCTGCGCCTTTCTGGACTACGACCGGGACGGCCACCTGGACCTGTTCGTGGCCAACTACATCGACTTCGAGCTGGACTCGACTCCTACTCCCGATTCCGGTCTCTGCCTCTACAAGGGAGTCCCGGTGGCCTGCGGGCCTCCGGGCCTGCTGGGGGGGAAGAACCTGCTCTACCGCAACCGGGGCGACGGGACCTTCGAAGACGTCTCGGAGGCGGCCGGCGTCACCGGCGGGGAGGGTACCTACTCGTTGGGAGTGCTGACGGCCGATTTCAACGACGACGGCTGGGTGGACGTCTACGTGGCCAACGACTCGAACCCCAGCAGCCTGTACCGCAACGACGGCGACGGCACCTTCACGGACATCGGCGTGCTCTCCGGCTCGGCCTACAGCCAGGACGGCAAGCCGCAGGCCGGCATGGGCGTGAGCGCCGGCGATTTCGACGGCGACGGCCGGCTGGACATCTTCAAGACCAACTTCGCGGAGGACAGCGCCAACCTCTACCGCAATCTGGGCCAGGAGTTCTTCGAGGAAGCCGCCTTCCGGGCGGGAATCGGGCGCAACACCCGCTACCTGGGCTGGGGCTGCGGTCTGGTCGACTTCGACCGGGACGGCTGGCCCGACGTCTTTCAGGTCAACGGCCACGTCTACCCGGAAGTCTCTCGCCTGAATACCGTGGCCGGCTACCGGCAGCCGAAACTGGTCTACCACAACCTGGGCAACGGCCGCTTCGCCGACGTCACTTCAAAGGCGGGCCCGGCGGTCTCCGAACCCCGGGCGGGCCGTGGCGCCGCCTTCGGCGATTACGACAACGACGGGGACGTCGACGTGCTGGTCAACAACGTCAACCAGCACGCCTCCCTGTACCGGGTCTCGAGCGGCGCGCCCCACCACTGGGTGGCCGTGCGGCTGCGCGGCACCCGCTCCAACCGCAGCGCCATCGGGGCGCGGGTCGTCTGCACCGTGGGGGAGCGCCGCCTGGTGGACGAGGTGCGCAGCGGCGGGAGCTATTACTCCCAGAGCCAGTTCCGGCTTCACTTCGGTCTGGGATCCGCCACCCGCGTCGACCGCCTGGAGGTGCGCTGGCCCAGCGGACTGGTGCAGACTTTCGAGGACCTCCCGGTGGACCGCCTGCTCGAGATCGAGGAGGGAAACGATAGAATACCGAACCAGCAACGATGAGTGGTGAAGCGATGAGGGATGGAGAACGGTTGATCGGCCCGTTGGCGGTGCTTCTGTGGGTCGCCCTGGTTGCCGCGGGGAGCCTGGCGGCGCAGGACCCTGCAGGGGAGCGGAAACTGCGCCAGGAGGAGGCCAGGGACTACTTCTCCAAATGGCTCGAGCAGGACGTCAAGTACGTCATCAGCGAAGAGGAGCGGGAGATCTTCCGGAAGCTCGGCACGCGCGAAGAAAAAGAGCGCTTCATCGAGCAGTTCTGGACGCGGCGCGACCCCGACCCCCGCACCGCCCACAACGAGTTCAAGGAAGAGCACTACCGCCGCATCGCCTACGCCAACGACCACTTCGACGCCGGCATCGACGGGTGGCGAACCGATCGCGGCCGCATCTACATCGTCTTCGGGCCCCCCGACTCGATCGACCGCAACCCCTCCGGCGGCGCCTACGACCGGCCCTTCCACGAAGGGGGCGGGGCCACGGCCGTCTTTCCCTTCGAGATCTGGCGCTATCGCCGCCTGGAAGGCCTGGGCAGCGACGTGGAGTTCGAGTTCGTCGACAAGAGCTACACGGGAGACTACCAGCTGGCGTTGAGTGCCGACGAGAAGGACGTCTTCTTGAACATGGCCGGCCACGGCATGACCCTGGCCGAGCAGATCGGCATGGCCACGCGGTTGCAGCGGCTCAGCATGAAGGGCGCCACCCGGGAGCTGTACCCGATGATGCGTCACCGCATCAAGGATTCCGCGTTCCTGCGCTACGAGACCTACAGCCGCGCTCAGGCCGCGCCCGAGTTGAAGCGTCCGGAGCTGCGGGAAGCCGTGGACGTCTCGATTTCGTTCGATCCGCTCCCGGTCCGGCTGCGGCTGGACCATTTCCTGCTCAACGAGAGGCAGGCCCTCATCCCGCTCACCCTGGAGATTCAAAACCGGGACCTCGCCTACCGCCCGGCCGGCCCCGTGCAGCGTGCCGACCTGGCGGTCTACGGGCGGCTCACCAACCTGAGCGGCCGGGTGACCAACGAATTCGAGGACGACCTGTTCAGCGCCTTCCCGGCCGACCAGCTGGAGCAGGGACGCAACCGGCGCACCCTCTTTCAGAAGGTCGTGGTGGTGGATCGGGGCACGCGCTACAAGCTGGAGCTGGTGGTCAAGGACCTCGGCAGCGGCAACGTGGGCGTGGTGAGCCGCGGTGTGGCTCCTGCCGCCTCTTCGGTCGAGGCACTCTCCGCCAGTTCGCTGGTGCTGGCCGATTACATCGAACAGCTGCCCGAGGCCCCCGAACAGGACGCGATGTTCGTGCTGGGCGATTTCAAGGTCCGCCCCAGCGTCTCGAACACCTTCCCGCAGGGTGGGACGCTGGGCCTCTACTACCAGCTGTACGGAGCGCCGCTGGACCAGACCACCTTCTCGCCCTCGCTCCAGATCGAGTACCGGCTGCTGCGCGGCGGGCAGGTCGTGCACGAGTCCCGCGAAGATCCCGATTCACCACTGCAGATCTACAACGACGGCCGCATCGTGGTCGCCAAGGGCCTCCCGCTGACGGACCTTCCCCCCGGCCGCTACCAGGCCGAAGTCCGTGTCCGGGACCTGATCGGCAACGAATCCGTCGATCTGAAAACCCCGTTTCGGATCGAGCCCGACTGAGCCCGCCTCGACCCCTTCGTCGTACCGTCCATCGCCCCGCATTTCCGGGAATGACACCCCCTTTCGCTACCATGGCCACCGCGACTGGTACGCGGTCGGGGTTGAGGTTCGTGAGGAGGGGAGTCGAGATGCTCAAAGAGTTCAAAGAATTCGCCATGCGCGGCAACGTCGTCGACATGGCGGTGGGTATCGTCATCGGGACGGCGTTCGGTGCCATCGTCACCTCGCTGGTCAAGGACGTGGTCATGCCGCCCATAGGCCTCTTGCTCGGGAACGCGGACTTCTCGGACCTGTTCCTGGTCCTGCAGGAGGGGTCCGAGGCGCCCGCCCCCTACGCTACGCTGGCGGCCGCGCAGGAAGCCGGCGCCGTCACCGTGAACCTGGGGCTGTTCGTGAACGCGGTGATCAACTTTCTGATCATCGCTTTCGCCATTTTCATGGTGATCCGTGCCATGAACCGGATGAAGCGCGAGCAGGAGGAGCCGCCGGCGGAGCCGACCACCCGGGAGTGCCCCGAGTGCCTCTCCGAGATTCCGATCGCGGCCAGGCGCTGTTCCCACTGTACGGTGGAAGTGGCGGCCTGACCAACGGAGTGCGGTGGCTCGCCACCGCGTTGCTGCCGGGCCGGCTCGCCGGCCCGCCCCGGCACCCCGAGGGGGGCTAGTGTCAAGCGAACGACGCTCGAAGAAGCCGCGCAGGCCCTGGAGCGGCCTGAGCGCCTGTCCGGGTTGGGGCGCCGCCGCCCGCTTCCTGCTGGTCGT
>JBFGHG010000476.1:0-3882 GCA_041578395.1 Acidobacteriota bacterium | reverse complement strand
TCCTCCTGATCGATTACATGAGCGTCTCCGCGATTCCCAACAACTCCGCGCTGCTGACCTACGGGGAGAGCCGATCCGAAGGGCGCTGGGCAAATCCGTACCAACGATTCGGGTTGCAGGACATCACTCTACCCCCGGACGGGCGCCTTTTGGCCCGGGAGGCGAGCCGGCTGGGGTGGCGCCTGGAGAAGCTGGCGCCCCAGGAGACTCTCATCGAATTGGCAGGGGCCGGCGTAGACCCAAGGGTGGGAATCGGTCTGGTGGCGGCCTACGCCCGTCTGCTCGCCCTCCCGGCACTGAGCGCACGGGCCCGGCCGGAGTTCGACGGCTGGCTGCTGGGCAAGGCCCGGGAGGCGGCCGACGCTTCCGAATTGCTGGTGGTGCTGCGGAGCCAGCTTCCCGTAGCTTACCGGGACGCGCTCGGCGACGACGCCCTGGTCCGCCTCGAGCGGATTCCGGCGCTCTCGAGGTCCGGCGTGCGGTGGGAGCCGGAGAATCCCAACTTTTACCTGCTGCTAGCCAGCAAAGCGGGTCCCGAGCCGGGGTCTCGGGCCCCGGCTGCGGCCGGCCCGAAGCCGGCGGGCGCGGGCAGGTAGATGGTCGATCGCCGCGCGCACAAAGTCCGCCGCATGTTCGGGAGCATCGCTCCCCGCTACGACCTGCTCAACCGGATGCTGTCGCTCTCCGTCGACCAGCACTGGCGGCGCCGCGCGCACCGCCGGATCGCTCCCCTGCTGCCGGCCAGCCCCATGGTCCTGGACCTGTGCACCGGGACGGGCGACCTGGCGCTGCAGTTCTCCGAGCGGGGCACCGTGATCGGCTGCGACTTCTGCCACGAGATGCTGGTGATCGGACTGCGGAAGAGCCGGAGCCGGCAGCTGAACGGGCGCGTGCGCTTCGTGGAAGGGGACGCCCTGCAACTCCCCTTCCGGGCCGGCTTCTTCGACGTGGTCACCATCGCCTTCGGGTTCCGCAACCTGGAGGACTACCCGGCGGGCCTCGAGGAGATGCACCGGGTCCTGGGCAATTCCGGCATCCTCGCCATCCTGGAGTTCTCCGAACCGCGGCTGCCCGTCTTCCGGCAGGCCTACCGGCTCTACTTCACGCGCCTGCTGCCGGTGATCGGCCGGCTGGTCTCCGGGGAAGAGGGTCCCTACTCCTACCTCCCCGAATCGGTCCTGGAGTTCCCCGACCCGGGGCGGCTGGAGGGGTTGATCCTGGACGCGGGCTTCCAGGAAGTTCGGCACTTCCCGATGACGGCGGGAATCGCCACGCTGCACGTGGCGGTCAAGTGAGCCGTCCTTCGGCCCAGTTCAGGCAGTATCGGAAGGCGGCGTCCTTCAGCCGGGCCCCATCAGCCGTGGAGGTAGTCCCCGGAGGGTTCCGGTCCGCTCACGAGGCCACCTCGATGCGGTTGCGGCCCCGCTCCTTGGCGCGGTACAGGGCTTGATCGGCCGCCTTCACCAGCAGCGTGGGGTCCTGGCCCCGGGTGGGCCGGCGGCTGGCCAACCCGACGCTCATCGTGACACGGTCCCCGGCGCTGGAGTAGTCGTGCGGGAGGTTGGCCCGGCGCAGGTCCTGCATGATCTGGCGCGCCACCACCAGAGCTCCTTCGGTGGTGGTCTCCGGCAGCAGGACGGCGAACTCCTCGCCGCCCCAGCGGGCGCTCACGTCGGTGGGCCGCCGGCAGTTGTCCGCCAGGATGGCGCCGATCTGCTGCAGGCAGTGGTCGCCCTGCAGGTGGCCGTAGTTGTCGTTGTAGAGCTTGAAGCAGTCCACGTCCAGCATCAGCAGTGAAACCGAAGTCTGGTGCCGGGCCGCCCGCCGCCATTCGCGGTTCAGCACCTCGTCGAAGTGGCGGTAGTTGGCGATGCCGGTCAGGCCGTCCAGCTTGACCAGTTCCTCCAGCCTCCCCTTCGCCTCTTCCAGTTCGGCCGTGCGCTCGGCCACCTGCCGCTCCAGTTCCCGGGCGCGGCGATTCAGGATTCGGCTGCGCCAGCTCCAGAGCCGCTGTCCCGCCAGCGCGACCACACCGGCCAGCATCAGCCAGCCCGGCCAGCGCTGCCACCAGGGCCGGACCACCCGGAAGGAGTAAATCTGCGAGACTTCGCCCCAGCCGGTCAGCGGGGAGAAGGCGCGGGCCTCCAGGGTGTAGTCGCCCGGCGCCAGGTTGGTCAGCGTCACCTGGGGCAACACCTTGGGGCCCGACCAGAGGCCGTCTCCTCCCAGCAGCCTCCAGCTGAATCGGAGGCTCTGCTCCTCGATCAGCCAGGGAGAGTGCAGCTGGACTTCCAGCGACCAGGGACGGCCGCTGACCACCTCGGACTCCTCCATCGGCGGAAACCACTGGACGCTCCCTCGGACCGTGGGAGGGTCCGACAGGCCTCGGAGGACCGGGACGTCCACCACGGTGAGTCCCTGGTCCAGACCGCACAGCAGGGACGAGCCGGACATCCGCAGGCTGCGGCTGGTGGTGAACTCGAACCCGGACAAGCCCGCGGACGGGGGAACGCGCCGGATCACGCGGGCTTCGGCGACGTCGATCTCGAGCAGCCCGTCGCCGCCTCCCACCCAGAGCCGGTCCTCCCCTTCGAAAACAGCGCTCCAGCCGGCGACGTCGGGGAAACCGGGGGGCGCCACCGACCGGCTCTCCGGTCGGCCCAGCAGGACGATGCGGTCGTCCTGCACCACCGCCACTTTCCCCTCCTCCGAGATGGCTACCGCGTAGGTGTTGCCGTTGCCGCGCAGCAGTCCGTCCTGCACCTGCACGAATCCGTCCGCCGCGCCTCTCCAGAGGCCCCGCCCCAGCGTTCCCACCCAGAGGCGCCCGGGATTTTCCCACGCCAGCGAGTAGACGTATCCCGCCGGTTCGGACCCCAGCCCGAATTCGCGCACCTGGCCGTCGGGCCCGATCAGCGCCAGCCCTCCCACTCCCCCCACCCAGAGGCCTTCTTCCGTCTCCAGGAGGACCCGGCCCGGCGACCGCAGGGTCGGCGAGGCGCCCCAGTCTGCGAGCCGTTCTCCCTCCAGCTGGGCCAGCCCGGTTTCGGTGGCCGCCACCAGCCGGCCCCGGTACCAGGCCAGGTCCCAGACCCTCACGCCGTCCAGGCCAGGGAAGCGGCCGCGGGGAGCCAGCGCGGGGCTCAACTCCCAGCTGCACCCGACGCCCCCGACCAGGAAGCCGCCGCCGGGCATCGGTTCGATGGAGAAGACGCCTCCCGGGCAGGGCGGCTCGACCTGCCGGACGGCCTTGCGCAGCACGGAGACCTTGACCGCGCCCCGGGTATCCGATGCCACCCACAGGTTCCCGAGGAGATCGCCGGCCATCGCGTTGACCTGACCCGTCTCCGGGAGTCGGGCCAGCTGCCGCCAGGAGCCTTCCCGGGCAGCGAACAGGGACAGGGCGGCCCCCATCCCCACCCAGATCTCGTCCGGCAGCACCAGCAAGGCGCCGATTCGCTCTTCGGTGGCGAGGCGCCGGACGATCGACAGGCCGGGGGCGAGTTCGAGCAGGCCCCGCTCGGCTCCCACCAGCAGATTCCCGTCGGGAGTCGGCGCCAGAGCCGTGGGGGCGCCCAGCCGGTCCAGCTCGGGGCGCTCGACGCGGCTCCACTCCTGCCCGTCGTACAGCAGAACCCCGTCATCGGAGGCCACGGCCAGCCGCCCGTTCCACCAAACCAGGTCGTGAAGCAGCGGCAGGGACTCGCCCTCGAGGGTCAGCTCTTCGAGGGTCAGGCTGTCGGGGTCGATCTTCAGGAGGGCCGACGCGGTGGCGGCCCAGAGCCTTCCCGAGGGGCCGACGGTGAGATCGTCGACGAGTCCGAAGTCCCACCCTCCAGGCCGTTGGACCCGGCCGGTGGCGGGTTCGAAGATCTCCAGACC
>JBFGHG010000475.1:0-3890 GCA_041578395.1 Acidobacteriota bacterium | reverse complement strand
TGGCCTACGCCCAGATGTCGGGAATCCAGGACCAGCTGCTGCCCAAGTCGCAGCTGATCGCCACCTTCGCCCTGTGCGGGTTCGCCAACTTCTCGAGCGTGGGCATCCAGATCGGCGGCATCGGAGGGCTGGCGCCCGAACGGCGGACCGACCTGGCCAAGCTGGGCATGCGGGCCGTGCTGGGAGGATCGCTGGCCAGCTTCATGACGGCCACCCTGGCGGGGATGTTGAGCGCATGAGCCGGGACCCGCAGCAGTACACCGAGCGGCTCGAGCAGACCGCCGGGTTCTTGCGCGAACGGCTGGGGGCAGCACCCCCGGCGGCCATGGTGCTGGGCAGCGGCCTGGGCGACTTCGTGGAGGGCCTGGACAACCGCCGCACCCTTCCCTACCGCGAGATCCCCGGGTTTCCCGTCTCCACCGTGGTGGGTCATTCCGGACAGCTCACCGTAGCGGACAGCCCGGCGGGTCCTATGTGCGCAATGCAGGGCCGGGTCCACTTCTACGAGGGCGTCGACCCCTGGGAGGTGGTGGTGCCCGTGCGGGCCCTGGCGGCGTGGGGCGTGCGCCGCTTCGTGATCACCAACGCCGCCGGCGCGGTCAACACCGCCTTCGCTCCCGGCGACCTGATGCTGATCAGCGACCACCTCAACCTGCTGGGCGACAACCCCCTGTGCGGACCCAACCTGGACGCGCTGGGAGAGCGCTTTCCCGACATGACCACCGCCTACGACCCGCGGCTGAGGGACCTGGCCCGGGCCGCCGCGCTGCGGGCCGGCGTCTTCTGCCGCGAGGGAGTGTACGCGGCGGTGCGGGGCCCGTCCTACGAGACTCCGGCCGAGATCCGCATGCTGCGCCGCCTGGGCGCCGACGCCGTGGGGATGTCCACCGTGCCCGAGGTGATCGCCTTGAACCACCTGCGCCGCCCGGTGCTGGGCATCTCCTGCATCACCAACATGGCGGCCGGAATCCGGGAGGAGGCGATGCGCCACGAGGACGTGCTCGAGACCACCCGGCGGGTCCGCCAGGACTTCGCCAGCCTGCTGCTGGAACTGACCCGCGACCTGTCGGCCGAGGAGTGATCCCATGCCCCACCTACGCCTGCTGCTGGCGGGACTCCTGCTGACAGCCTGCACCCAGGCCGAGGCTCCGCCGCAGCAAGGCGAGAGCGTCGACCTGCTGATCACCGCCGCCGTGGTGCTGACGCTGGACGACGGCGATACCGTCCACCGCCCCGGCTACGTCGCCGTCCGGGACGACCGGATCGTCGCGGTGGGAGCGGCCGCCGACGCGGGCCGCTTCAACCCCGCCCGCCGCCTGGACCGGCCCCACCAGCTGGTCATGCCCGGCCTGATCAACGCCCACCAGCACGCCGCCATGGTGCTGCTGCGGGGGATGGCCGACGACCTGGAGCTGATGGAGTGGCTCGAGAGCTACATCTTTCCGGCCGAAGGCGCCAACGTCGACGCCGAGTTCGTCTACTGGGGGAGCCGCCTGGCCGTGGTGGAGATGCTCTCGAGCGGCACCACCCTGTTCGCCGACATGTACTACTTCCTGGACGAGGTGGCGCGGGCCGCCTCCGAGCTGGGGATGCGCTCGGTGGCCGGCCAAACCGTGATCGGCTTTCCCGCCCCCGATCACGCCACCCCCGAGCAGACCCTGGCCTTCACCGACGGCTTCATCGGGCGCTGGAAGGACCATCCGCTGATCGTCCCGGCGGTGGCGCCGCACGCCCCGTTCACCAACAGCAGCGAGACCCTGCTGGCCTCGCTCGAGCTGGGCCGCCGTCACGACGTCCCGGTGCTGATCCACCTGGCCGAGACCGAGGACGAGGTCCGCCAGATCCGGGAACGCGAGGGGACCACGCCGGCCCGCTACCTGCACGACATCGGCTTTCTCGAGGACCGGGTGGTGGCCGCCCACGGCGTCTGGCTGGACGCCGAGGAGATCCGGCTGCTGGCCGAGGCCGGGGTGGGGGTGGTCCACAACCCGGAAAGCAACATGAAGCTGGCCTCCGGAGCGGCGCCGGTGGTGGAGATGCTGGAGGCGGGGATCGACCTGGGCCTGGGCACCGACGGGGCGGCCAGCAACAACGACCTGGACATGTTCGACTCCATGGACTTCATGGCCAAGCTGCACAAGCTCCACCGCCGCGACCCCACCGTCGCGTCCGCCCGCCAGGTGCTCCGGGCGGCGACGATCGGCTCGGCGGCGGCGCTGGACCTGGAGGACGAGCTGGGCAGCCTGGAGGCGGGAAAGAAAGCGGACCTCCTGCTGGTGAGCCTGGCGGAAGCCCGAGCCCAACCCGTATACGACCCTTACAGCCTCGTGGTCTATGCGCTGGAGGGGTCGTCGGTGGACACCGTCGTCATCGACGGCAAGGTGGTGATGGAGAACCGGCAAATTCCCGGTCTGGACTGGGAGGAACTGGCGGGACGGGTGGAGCAGTACCGCCAGAAGGTGGCTGCGTCGCTGGAGCGGTGAACGTCAGTCGTCTTTCGCGTCCGGCTCCAGCTTCAACGACGCCGAGTTGATGCAATACCTCAGCCCGGTGGGCTCCGGGCCGTCCGGAAAGACGTGCCCCAGGTGGGAGTCGCAGCGGGCGCACAACACCTCGGTGCGGCGCATGAAGAAGCTGTTGTCCGCTTCCTCGCGCACGTTCTCCGACTCGGCCGGCTCCCAGAAGCTGGGCCAGCCCGTCCCCGAGTCGAACTTGGCCCGGGAACTGAACAGAGGGGCACCGCAGCAGACGCATCGGTACGTCCCCGGCGTCTTGGTGTCGTGGTACTCGCCGGTGAAGGCGCGCTCCGTCCCCTTGCGGCGGCAGACGCGGTACTGTTCGGGGGTCAGCTGCTGCTTCCACTCCCGGTCGCTCTTGTCGACCTTCTCGGCCAAGGGCTTGTCACTTGGAGTTGACACAACGGACCGCCTTCCAGTGGCCCAGGAAGTCGATGTCCTCCTTGGTCTCGATCTCCAGGCCCGTCTCGAGCATCAGCTTTTGCAGGTCCAGGTCGGTGCTGAACCCGATCCGGTAGAACACGGGAGAGAAGACCTTTTCGAAGAGGCCGATCACCGGGTTCTCGTTGAGGAAGTGATTGAGGAAGACGAGGTAGCCGCCCGGTCGGCACACTCGCTTCATTTCCTCCACCACCGCCACCGGGTCCGGCACCGTGGAGATGAAGTAGGCCGCCAGCACGCGGTCGAAGCTGTCGTCGGGCAGATCCAGGCGGGTGGCGTCCATTTTCGAGAGCCGGACGTTCTGCAGGCCCAGCCCGGCGACGCGCTCGCGGGCCTTATCCAGCATCTTCTGCGACAGGTCGATGCCCGTGATGTCCACGTTTCGCGGCAGCATCGGCAGGGAGAGGCCCGTGCCCACGCCCACCTCGAGCAGCTTCGTTTCCGGCCCCAGGGCCAGCAACTCGGGAGCCATCTCCCGCCCGCTGTGGAAGACGCGGCCGAAGATCAGATCGTAGACACTGGAATAGCGATTGTAGACTTTCTCGACGTACTCGACACTCACCCCGCGTCCCTCCGATGTTGCAGCGAACCGCAGTATTGTAACACCTCGGGAGCGCCGACATCGCCAGAAAATCCGCCGCTGCGGCGCTTTTCCTGGCGGAGCCGCCTCCGCCAGGATTACAAATCTTAACGAGACCCGGGAAACGAAGCCCTCGAGTCAACGTCTTATTGGCGAAGGGGTTGTGCAGAACATTGAAATCATTACATCGACCATCCGTTGCCATTCTGTTGTTCACGCTGCTGTCAGCGGTCGCTGCCGGCTGCTCCGGGTCTGAGCCGGACGCCGCCAACGGGCGGAGCTTCGGCGGGCGCCGGGGAGCCGGCGGATCGAGCCCGGAGATGCCCGAAGAAGTGAGCGTCAAGGCGTTCCGG
>JBFGHG010000474.1:0-3890 GCA_041578395.1 Acidobacteriota bacterium | reverse complement strand
GCGGGCCTGATCGGCGATGGCGCGCGTGATGGCCTGGCGGATCCACCAGGTGGCGTAGGTGGAGAACTTGTAGCCGCGGCGGTACTCGAACTTGTCGACGGCCTTCATCAGGCCGATGTTCCCCTCCTGGATCAGGTCCAGGAACTGCAGGCCGCGGTTGGTGTACTTCTTGGCGATGGAGACCACCAGCCGCAGGTTCGCCTCCACCAGCTCCTTCTTGGCGATGTCGGCTTCCAGTTCGCCCTGCTTGATGGTCGCCAGCGTGCGCTTCAACTCGGCGGGGCCGGCCAGCACTTCGTCCTCGATCTCGCGCATCTCGCGCTCGATCTCCCGGAAGCGGAGCTTGACCTTCTTGGATTCCTCGCTCTTGAGGCGGGACTCCTGCAGCTTGCGCAGCCGCTTGGCCTCTTTTTCGAGGGCCACGATGCGGTCCACCGAGTTCTTGATCGCCAGGACCAGCCGCTCGAAGGTGGGCGGCGTCAAGTTCATTTCGCGGACCGAGCGCGCGATGGGAATGCGGTAGCGGGCCAGCTTCGAGAGGAGGCGCTTGTAATTGGCCGTCTGCTTCTTCGCCTTGCGCAGGCGCTTTCGGGCCTTGGCCGCCTCCGTTTCGAGTTCGCTGATGGAGTCGATCCGGTCCAGCACCTCCCGGCGCTTCCGCTCGATGACCTCCTCGGTGATCTCGTCTTCGGTGAAGATGACGAAGTTCTTCAGCGGGATCTCGTCCAGCATCACCTTGCGGCCGTACTCGAGCACCTCGGCCACCACCACGGGGGAGCGGGAAAGGGCCTTGAGGACCGTCTTCTGCCCCTTTTCGATCCGCTTGGCGATTTCCACCTCGCCTTCGCGGGTCAGCAGCGGGACCGTCCCCATTTCGCGCAGATACATGCGCACCGGATCGTTGGTCTTTTCCAGCGACTCGGTGGCTACCTCCGGCTCGGGCTCGTCGTCCTCGTCGTCGTCGTCCTTCTTGGCTCGCGCCCGCTTGTTGGCCGAACCGAACTGCTGTTCCGAGTCGATGACCTCGATGCCGGCGTCGCCGAACAGATAGAAGATCTGGTCGAGGTCCTCGGACGAGTGGATGTCGTCGGGGAGGGCGTCGTTGACTTCGTCGTAGAGAAGATAGCCCTTCTCCTTGCCCAGGGCGATCAGCTCCTTCACGCCCTCGTACTTCTCTTCGATCGACGGGTCGTTCTTGCGCTTTTCCGGTTTCACGGATTTCTTTCTGGTCAAAACTACAGTTTATGATTTCCGTTCAGTTCGAATCAAGTTCCATGGCCCGCCGCAGCTCCTCTTTCCGCTTCAGTAGTTCTGCCAGTTGCGCCATGTCCTGCTGCTCCTCGGCGCGGGCAATGGAACGCTGCAGTTGCAGGCTGGAGGCGCGGTTCTGCACCCGGCGCAGGGCTCGGATACTCCCTTCGACGGCTTCCTCCGAAAGGTCCTGCTCCTGTCCGAGCAGGGCCGCTTCTTCCAGCAGGCACACTTCGTATTCGTCGGTCAGTTGGCCTCGGAGATAGAGGATGCTGTTTTCCGCGTGAGGTTCCCGCCTCTCTAGAAGTTTCTGGAAGATCCGCTCGGTGACGAGTCCCTCGAACAGGCCGGGTTCGACCCGCTCCAGCAGCCCTGCCGCCCGCTCCGGGTCGAGAGCGGCCTGCAGCAGGCAGAGTTCCGCAGGGGTGGGACGGGCGGGGGACGGTTGCAGGGGGAGCGGCTCCCCCCGCCGCGCCGGGCGTACCAGCTTGCGCAGCTCCGCCAGCAGCAGCCCTTCGTCCAGGCGCAGGCGCGAGGCCACCTGGGAGACGGTCTCGGCGCGCTCGATCCGGTCGGGAATGCGGGCCAGGTAGGGCAGGATCTGGGCCGCCACGGCCTGCTTGCCCCGCGGCGAGTAAGGGTCCCGCTCCGCTTCCAGCAGCGTGGTGAGCAGGTATTCCAGGTAGGGGAGCGACCCGGTCAGGCGCTGCTGGTACTGCTCGGCGCCCTCCTCGCGCAGGTAGCTGTCCGGGTCGGCCCCGGCAGGCAGCTGCACCACGTTGACCCGCATCCCCTCGCGGGCGAACAGGTCGAAGGAGCGCACCGCCGCGGCCACGCCCGCCGAATCGGGGTCGAAATTGACCACCACCTTGCGCGAGTACCTCCCCAGGATGCGGGCCTGGTTGGCGGTCAGGCTGGTGCCCAGCGAGGCCACCACGTTACGGAAGCCGAACTGATAGGGGACGATGCAGTCGAAATACCCTTCCACCAGGATGGCGAAGTTGCGTTTGCGGATCTCTTCGCGCGTCACGTCCAGCGCGTACAGGTGGTCGCTCTTGTGGTAGAGCGGCGTCTCGGGAGAGTTCAGGTACTTGGGCCCGGCCTCGCTCAGGGCTCGCCCTCCGAAGGCGATCACTTTGCCGGAGAGGTTGCGGATGGGGAACATGATGCGGTCGCGGAACTTGTCGTAGAGGTCCCCTTTGTCGTTGGACGCCAGAAGGCCGCACGTCACCGCGTCCTGCTCGCTGAAGCCGGCCCGGCGCAGCTCGGACAGCAGCCGGCTGCCCCGGGGGGCGAACCCCAGCCCGAAGCACTCCACCGTGGCCGCGTCGATCCCGCGGTTCTCCAGGTAGGCGGAAGCGGCGCGTCCTTCGGGCCGCCCGAGGCCGCCGCGGAAGAAGTCGGAGGCGGCGCGCATCAGGTCCAGCAGCTTCTCCTGCTGTGCGACCCGCTTCTTTTCGGCCGGGTCGGCGGTGGGCAGGGGAATTCCGTGGCGTTCGGCCAGCTGCCGGACCGCCTCGGGAAAGCTGGCCCCCTCCATCAGCTCCAGGAACCGGAAGACGTCCCCCCCTTCGCCGCACCCGAAACACTTGAAGATCTGCAGGTTCTGGTTGACCTTGAAGGAGGGCGTCTTCTCGTTGTGGAAGGGGCAGAGGCCGGAGTGGTTGGCGCCCTGCTTCTTCAGGTTCACGTAGCCCGAGATCAGGCCGACGATGTCGGTCGACGCTCTCACCTGTTGGATGAAGTGGTCCTCGAAACGCATTTCAACAATGACGAGCGACGAATGGCCCGGGTCCCCTCCTACTCCCTCAAATCTACCACGGTCGAGCCGCCTTCCACCCGGGAGCCGGAGACGTGGGGGTGGGTGGCCAGGAACTGCCCCAGGGCCTTTTTCAGGCGGCCCTTGCCGAAGCCGTGGATGATGCGGACCTGGCGCAGTTGCGAGACCATGGCGCGGTCCAGGTACTTGTCGGCTTTTTCGAGGGCTTCCTCGACGCGCTGGCCGATCAGGTTCAGCTCCGGGTCGGTGTCCTCCACGACGGTCAGGCTCACCTGCGGCGACGGCCGGCGGACCACCTCTTTGCGCTCCAGCTTGCGGAGGCGCTCGAGCGGGGAGGTGACCCGCTTGCCGTCGATGTCGACGGTGGCCGCCTCGCCCTGGATTTCGACCACCCGGCCCCGCTTGCGGAAGAACTCGTCGTAGACGGGATCCCCCGGAGCCAACCCGCCGGAGTCGGCTGCGGGGCCGGCGCCGGGGGCTTTCTGATCCGATCTCTCGACGGCCATCTCGCGGCGAAACGCTTCCTTCAAGGCCTCGGCCCGGGCCCGCGCCTGGCTGCGCAGCCGGGCGGCCTCAGCCCTGTCCTCGCTGCCTTTCACGAACCGCTCAGCCTGCCTCAGAAACTCCCTCTGCCAGCGGGCCAGCGATTTCTCGGCCTCCTTCCGGCGTTGCTCCTCACCCCGGCGGGCCTCCTCCTCCAGCCGAGCGCGGGTCTGCACCAGGTCCTGCCGGGTTCGTTCCGCTTCCCGCTGCGCCTCCTGCAGCGCCGCCTGCTCGGTCCGCAGACGCTCCAGGAAGGCCTCCACCTCGAGCTGACGGGAGTCGAGGCGGCGGCGGGCGCTGTCCAGCACCGCGGAGG
>JBFGHG010000473.1:0-3900 GCA_041578395.1 Acidobacteriota bacterium | reverse complement strand
GTTTCGGGCGTCGACCGAGTGACGGCGCTCACCGGCGCTCTCTGGGAAGGCGTCTAGACTGCACCTGCCCTGGCGGTCGGGTTGGGAGCAGCTTTGCATGACAGACGAAGAAAAATCGCCCGAAAAGATTGGTGTACTGTGTCCGGACCACGGGTTGCACTACAACCCGGAGACCAGCAGCGGATGCGTCCTCTGCAATCGCGAGAAGCGGGGCGGGCCCGCGCGGCTGCTCATCCTGGTGGTGCTCGCGGGGGTTCTGATCGGGACCGTCCACCTCTGCCTGCGCCAGGAGCCGGCGGCGGCCAGCGGCTCCCCGGCTGCATCGGCGGTTCCGGTCGAAACGGCGCCATCCGCAGACCCGCTGGAACCGGCTTCCGCCCGCCTCTCGCCGGTGCCGTACCGGCCGCAGATCGAGGAACTGGAAGCGGTGCTGTATCGGGAGTCTCCCCCCGGCGCGGAGGAGTTTTCCCGGGTGGTGGCGCTGGGACTCGAGCTGGCCGAGTCGATCCGCCGGCGGGAACCGCCCCGCCGCGCCGGCGCTGCCGTTGCCCAGCTGCTCGCCTGGGCCGCCCGATTGGACATGGAGCAGGACGTGGGATACGCGACGCCCGGATTCTGACCGTCAGCGTCAACGAAACCGGGGTCCCCTTCGCCTATCAGCGCGAGACCCATTTCGAGCAGGCCCAAACCCGGCTGCGGCAGGCGGAAGCCTATCTGGACCGCCTGGGGCTGTGAGTGTGGCGCGGCCTTCCAGGCCGTGATTCGGAAGGACGGGCAGGGATGCCCGTCCCCACGTCAGTCCTTCTCGGGCTCTTCCTGGCCGGCGCCCAGGCTCATGGCCTGAAACATGACCGTCCCCACGAGCTGCTGCATGGAGTCGTCGAACTCCTCGCGCGTCTGGGCGGCCAGCAGGCGGTCCAGGAGCCCTTCCATCGAACGCATCGTGGCCACGACCTGCTCGGTCTCCGGGGCCCGCTGGCGGGCGGCCAGCTCGGCGATCTGAGCGCGCGCCTCCGCCATGTTCTGATCCCACTCCTCGGCGAGTTCTTCGGGCACCCACTTGCCCTCCACCAGGACGAAGGGGCGGTCTTCCGTCTCGCCGCCGCTGGTGATCCGAACCACCGCGCTGCCGCCGCTGGAAGAGACCAGGGCGACCTCGGAGTCGTCCAGTTCGTCGACCGGGGTGCTGACCCCGGGAAGAACGTCCTGCAAGTCCCGCAGTTGCCGCAGGAAGGTGCTGACGGTGCCCGACAGGAACGCCTCGGGTTCCAGCCGGCGCAGTTTTTCGATATCGGCCAATTCGCTCGAGGTGAGCGTCGACAGCAGCTGCAGCACCGCGTCGTAGGTCTGGTCGGGTTTGTCGATCTCCTGCAGCCTGGCGGAGATCATCGGCTGGTCGAAGACGAACTCGCGCTTTTCGTCCAGCACGCGGACGCTCTTGCCCAGCAGGCTGAAGGTGAGGTTCCACAGTTCGGCGTCCGCCTGCTCAGCGAAATCGTGGATCAAGCCCTGGAGGTCGCGCTGGTAGCTGGCCGGCAGCGCCTGCCACAAGACCTGGGGGCGTTGCTCCTGAAGTCCCGCGAACACGTTGCGGACCGTGGCGTCGGCCGGTTCCTGAGCCAGGAGGGAAGCCGCCAGGGCGGGCAGCACAATCAGGGCACCAAGAAATCTTTGAATGGAAGGCATCGAAATCTCCTCTGGTGTCGAGTCCGCCCACCGCGGAACTGTTTTGGAACGGGGTCCGCGAGGACGCCCTCGCCAGGGGGCGGAACTCGCCTCGAATCTAGCACAAAAGGGGTGGCGCCTGAGGCGGTTCGTGTAGCATTCGGGCGATGAGCCGCTCTCCCGCTTCCGCGCCGCCGCCCGGTCCTTCCCGCTGGAAGCTGCGTCTCTGGCGGGCGGCCGCTGTCGTGCTGGTTGCGGTGGGGGGCTTCTATGGGTCGGTCACCGGGACGCTGATCTGGCTGCGCTACTTCGACCCCGCCACCTCGGCGGTACAGGTCCAGCGGCGCCTGGAGTCGCTGCTCGACCCGAGCTACGAGAAGCGCTACCGCTTCGTCCCGCTCGAGGAAGTGTCTCCCCACCTGCGGCACGCGGTGATGGCGGCCGAGGACGGCCGCTTCTATCAACACGGCGGCATCGACTGGCAGGAGCTGGAGAAGGCCATGGAGGCCAACGTGAAGCGCGGCCGCCTCTGGAGGGGCGGGTCGACGATCACCCAGCAGCTGGTCAAGAACCTCTTTCTCACCACCCGCTTTTCGTTCCTTCGCAAGGGCGTGGAATTCACTCTGGCGCCGCTGGCCGAGACGGCACTGTCCAAGGACCGCATTCTGGAGCTGTACCTCAACGTGATCGAGTGGGGGGAGGGGATCTACGGAATCGAGGCGGCCGCCCGGCACTACTACGGCGTCCCCGCCGCGCGCCTGGACCGGGAACGCAGCGCCCGGCTGGCCGCCTGTCTCCCCAACCCCCGCCGCCGGCATCCCGACCGCGTGGAACCCTACGCCCTCCAGATCCTGCGGCGCATGCAGGCGCAGGGATGGTGAGGCGGTGTCGTTCTCAGCGCGCCCAAATCGATCAGAATAAACTTGAATTGAAGTTAAGTGGTCAGGTGTACGTTCCACGGCTGGTTCGCACTGCCGTCCAACGGGCGCTGGCCGCCCTGCTCTGACCGGCTGCCATCCGAAACCGGCGCTCGCTCCCGATTCACTCGGCGCCCAGGGCTCGGGCCAGGGCCTGCCAGCGGGAGGCTTCTTCCACGCGGCCCTGACGCCGCCGCGTCTCGGCGAGGTTGAAGTAGGCCACCGCCGACAGCGGGTTCAGCCGGGCGGCGCGCTCGAAGGCTTCCCCGGCGGCCTCCCACTCCCCGCGCGAGAAGTGCAGCGCTCCCCGCATCAGGTGCGCGGGCACCATTTCGGGGTCCAGCCGCAGAGCCGCCTCCAGCGAGCGGAGCTGGCGTTCCGGCTGGCGCGCCGCCGCGTACGCCCGGGCCAGCAGGAAGGCAGTCGGAGGGTCGTCGGGAAAAAGCCGCTGAGCCGTCTCCAGCGTCTCCACCAGTCGCGTCAGGTCTCCTTTTCGGCCGTAGGCGAAGGCCAGCGACTGGTGGCCCATCAGGGATTCGGGGTAGATCCGGACCGCGTCGAGGAGCGCCGCCAGCCCGCCGGCCATGTCCCCGCGGGCCAGCAACCGCGCACCCGTGTCCTCGCGGGCCCAGGCTTCCTGGCGGAAGTCGCGTGCTTCGCGCCGCAGCAGGCCGAAGCGTTCACCGGCAGGGAAGACCTCGCTCAGCTGCCCGAAACGGAGCCCGCGGGCCGCCTCCTTCCGTGGCGGGGGCAGCTCTTCGGGGTCCACGGGGCCCAGGAATCCGCCCAGGTTGGCGGACGGGTGCAGAGAACGCTGCCGGGCGATCCCGTCGAAGTCCGCTCCCTGCGACAGCTGCTGCCGCAGCTGCTCTGCCTCTTCCCGCGTGCCGACCTCGATCAGCCTCAGGAACATTTTCCGCGGGGCGACGCGGGTGCCCGGCAGCCCGGTTGCCAGGGGATGTCTGCCCTTCTGCTCGATCGGCACCCGGATCCAGTGATCCACCAGGTCGAGTCCGTCCTGGCGGACCTTCGGCATGTGGCAGCGGGTGCAGTCTTTCTCGCGCTGGACCGGACACGGCGCCGCCCGCTCGGCCTCGAGGGCGTGGCAGCCCCGGCAGGTGGTGTCGTAGGCGGGCTCGGCGGCGGTGGCGTCCCGATGGGGGTCGTGGCAGTCGAGGCAGCTGATCTGGCCGCCGCTCTGCACGAAGCACTCCGACGAGCGCAGGGCGCGCGCCTGCTCGGCGATCAGCAGATGGCGCGGACGCGGCTGGGTCAGCTCGATGAAGCCCGAGTGGCACTGCGCGCAGAACTCCACCTG
>JBFGHG010000472.1:0-3917 GCA_041578395.1 Acidobacteriota bacterium | reverse complement strand
GTGGATTCAACTGGCCTATCGGGGCGCACGGGGCCGGCCCTACCGGGAGTTGTATTGCGGAGCCGAGCAACTGGAACGGGCCGCCCGGCCCGCGGGTTGGCGCATGCAGGTCGTGTTCGAAGAGGCGGACGGCACCTTTCTGGCGCGACTGACTCATGCGTGACCGGCAGTGGTAGACTCGGCCCCATGATCCGGACGCTGATTCCGCTCCTGCTGCTGACGGCCGCCGCCGCGCCTGCGGGTGAGGAGCAGCTTCGCCTGGTCGAAGTCACGCCCCGGGTATGGGCCGTGCTGCAACCCTCCCAGGGGCGCTTCAACGACTCCAACTCCGTCTTCATCGAGCGCGGCGGCCATCTCCTGGCCGTCGACTCGCAAGACACCCCCGCTTCCACGCAAAAGACCATCGCCCTGCTGCGGGAGAAGACTTCGCTGCCGGTCCGCTACCTGGTCAACACCCACTGGCACGGCGACCACGTGCAGGGCAACTCGGCCTGGAGAGAAGCCTACCCCGGCGTGGAGTTCATCGCCCACCAGTCTGTGCCCAACGACATCGCCTCGCGGGGGAACCCGCAGCGGGCCGAACGGCTCGCCGCCTGGCGGGACGCCATTGCCGAGGCCGAGGCTGCGATCGCCCGCCCGTCCGGGAGCGCCCCGGAAGAGCAGCGCCTCGAGCAGGGGCTCCCCCGCTGGCGCGAGCGTCTCGCCGAACTGAAAGCGATCCGGATCGAGCCTCCCACACTGCTGGTGAGCGACGAGATCCACCTCATCGGCGGCGGTCCGCCGGTGCGCGTGATGCATGCACCCGGGCACACCGACGGCGACCTGGTCGTCTTCCTCCCCGGCGAGAAAGTGTTGATCACCGGCGACCTGGTCGACGACCTCCCCTTCGGCGGCCACGGCTCTCCCAGTCAGTGGCTCGAGACCCTGCGCGAACTGGAGAGGCTCGAGTTCGACTGGATGATCCCCGGCCACGGCTCCATCCGCCGCGGACCGGACCACCTGATCCTGATCCGCCGTATGGTGGAGGCCATCGTCGAGCAGGTGGACGAGGCGGTCGCGGCCGGACTCGACCTGGAGGCGACGCAGGCACGGGTCGACCTGGAGGAGTTTCGCGAGGCGCTGGCCGGGGAGGACGAGCAGGCCCGGCGCGCCTTCGACGATTTCATTCCGGCCACGATCGAGCAGGCCTACCAGGAGAGGCGGAAGCGGTAGATGGCAAGCCCACCCCAACGGCCGCTGGGGACCGTCATGTGCACGGCCCTGGTGGTCGGCAACATGATCGGGTCGGGGATCTTCCTGCTTCCCTCGTCTTTGGCCCCCTACGGCAGCCTGGGGCTGGTGGGATGGCTCATCACCTCCACGGGGGCGGTGCTGCTGGCGCTGGTCTTCGCCCGCCTCAGCCGGCTGCTGCCCCGCGCCGGCGGGCCGTACGCCTATACGCGGCAGGGGCTCGGGGACTTCGCGGGGTTTCTGGTCGCCTGGGGGTACTGGCTCTCGATTCTGGCCACCAACGCCGCCATCGCGGTGGCCTTCGTCAGCTACGCGACCATCTTCTGGCCGGCGTTGGCCCAGCAGCGCCTCACCGCCGGCCTGTTCGCGCTGGCCACGGTGTGGGGCCTCACCTGGGTCAACGCCAGCGGTGTCCGCAAAGGCGGCCTGGTGCAGCTGGTCACCGCGGTCCTGAAGGTGCTGCCGCTGGTGGGGATCGTGCTGGCCGGACTCTTCTTTTTCGAACCGCAGAACATCCGGCCGCCGGCGGCGGGCGAAGCCGGACTGCTGGGCGGAGTCAACGCCACCGTGGCGCTGACCTTGTGGGCCTTCCTGGGGCTGGAATCGGCCACCGTGCCTGCCGACCACGTGGCCGATCCGGGCCGCACCATTTCCCGGGCGACGCTGGCCGGCACGCTGCTGGCGGCCGCCGTCTACGTCACCAGCACCCTGGCGGTGATGGGGATCCTGCCGCCCGAACGGCTGGCCGCCTCCACCGCCCCCTTCGCCGAGGCGGGAGAGGCGGTGCTGGGCCCGGTGGCGGGGACGATCATGGGGGTCGGGGCCATGGTCTCCTGCTTCGGAGCGCTCAACGGCTGGATCCTGCTGCAGGGGCAGGTGCCGCTCGCCTCCGCCCGCGACGGCCTGTTTCCGGCCGTCTTCGCCCGCGTCTCGAAAAAAGGCGTGCCCGTGGCCGGGATCGTCCTGTCCAGCGTCCTGGTCACCGTGCTGATGGCCTTCAACTACACGCGCACGCTGGTGGACCTGTTCACGTTCACGATTCTGCTGGCCACCCTGACCTGCCTGCTTCCCTACCTCTTCTCGGCCATGGCGGGACTGCTGATCGCCCGGCAGCAGCCGGACCGCTTCGCAGGCCGGCGGCGGGCCCGCTGGGGCGTGCTCTGTACGCTGGCTTTTCTGTACGCGTTCTGGGCCGTGGTGGGAGCCGGGGCCCAGACCGTCTATTGGGGATTCCTCGCACTCATTGCCGGGTTGCCGGTCTACGTCTGGGTGCGGCGGCAGCCTCGCGGCCAGCAGGAGTCGCCATGAGCAGGAGGTTCAGCCGGGCGCTGGTGCGGACGCCGGCCCGCAGCTTCGCACAGGGCCTGAGGATGGCAGATCGGGGGCGTCCCGATCCGGAGCTGATGTTGCGCCAGCACCAGCAGTACGTCGAGGTCCTGCGGCGGCTGGGCCTCGAGGTCACCGTCCTGCAACCGCTCGAGGGGTTTCCCGACGCACACTTCGTCGAGGACGCCGCCGTGGTGACGCCGCGGCTGGCGGTCATGACCCGGCCGGGAGCGCTCGAGCGGCAGGGGGAGACCGGACCGCTCGAGCCTGAAGTCGCCCGCTGGCGGGAGGTGGCGCACATCCGGGCACCCGGCACGCTGGACGGCGGGGACGTGCTGGAAGTGGGGCAAGAGGTCTTCGTAGGCCTTTCCGGCCGGACCAACCGCCAGGGGTTCGAACAGCTGGGTCGGCTGCTCGCCCCGCAGGGGTACCGTTGCACGGCCGTACGGGTCTCCGAAGGACTGCACCTGACCTCGAGCGTCACCTGTCCGGGCAGCGGCACGCTGCTGCTGGCGGGCGCCTTCGCCGCGGTCCCCGAGTTCCAGCCGTACCGGCGAATCGTGGTGGAGCCGGCGGAGAGCGCCGCCGCCAACGTGCTGCCGGTCAACGGGACGGTGTTGGTTCCGGCGGGATTCCCCCGCACCCGCCGGGCCCTCGAGGCGGCCGGCTTCCCGACGCTCGAAGTGGACAACAGCGAGGCCCGCAAGATGGACGGCGCCCTGACCTGCATGTCGCTGCTCTTCTGAGGGGTGGCTGCCGGCTCCCATTCCGTGATGGCGGGAATCGCAGCCGGGGGCGATCCCGGGTCGCCCGAAGTGCCAGGGGAATGCGGTATCCTTGCCCGCCGAAGAAAGGCTTCGATGGAAACTTCGTCCGGAACCCGAGGGAGCAGCGCCCGTCTGGCGGTCCGGCCGCAGCCGTCGCGGTTGCTGCGGGAACTGGTTCAAACTCGGAAACTGGCCGACGCCCGGGGTCTGGCCGAGCGGCTCCGAAAGGAGCACGGCTTCGGCTGGAGAGCGGTGGGGGACCGGGAGAACAACTACGGCGCGATCAACATCGGGTCCGACCCCGGCTACGCACTGATCGAACGGGTCACCAACGCGCAGGACGCGGTCATCGAACTGGAGGCGGAGCGGCACCCTTCCCGCTACGGCCCCCGGACTCCGCGGCAGGCGGTCGAGGCCTGGTTCGGGATTCCGCAGGGACGCGCCAGCAGCCTGGAGCCGGAAGCCCTGCGCGCTCTCGGCCGGCGGGCCGAGCTGACGATCTGGGACGGCTGCACCGCCAGGCGTCCCACGGTGGAGATCCGCGATCGGGGAGTCGGCCTGACCCCGGCGCAGGTTCCGGGCACGATTCTCAGC
>JBFGHG010000471.1:0-3917 GCA_041578395.1 Acidobacteriota bacterium | reverse complement strand
GAACCCGGACACTCCCCTCCGAGGGCAGCAGCGCATTCATGTCGTCGCTCAGTACGGTCAGTCCCTCCGAGACGCTGAGCCTGGCGACAGTCGTCTTGCCCGCGCCCGAGTGACCGAAGAAGACAAACGCTCGCTCCCGGTCCACCACCGCGGCGCTGTGAATCAGGGCCCCGCCGAGGGTGAGCAGGAGGTACGCGAGCAGGATTCGAAGGAAGTTCTCCAGGGGGCCGGCGAATTCGTCGCTGCGGGACGGACGGGTCCAGAGTCCGCATCGGAGCGGCCGGTCCAGACGGAGATGGGCCATCCAGCCGGGACCGGCGACGGACACGACGTCAGGCGCATACTCGAAGTCCAGCGAGTACTCCCAGCCCCGGGTGTCGATGTCCAGGAAGTCGTTGCGGGACGCTCTGAGAATCCGGGTATCCGTACACACCCCGCTCCGATCGGAGCGGATGAGATCCCCCCAACGCTCGGCCACGGCCTCCAGCTGGTCGCGGCTCAGACCTCGGAGCCGGTGCACGGTCCCAGCGAACTCGATGCTCATCGAGTGCCGGCCGTGAGGCTCACCGGCAATGCGGCGGGGGCACAGAGCCGGGACACGCAGGAATCTCTCGCCAAAGGTCACTTTCCCAGCACCTTCCTCCACGTGAGCCTCAGAAACTCGAGCCCGGCCCGGAAACGGTGAGCCCAGGGGACCCGGTACACCTCGCTCGAACAGTCGCCACCTACTACTCTTCCGATCACTCGGGCGCGGGGAATCGGGACATCCGTCGAGTCCGCTGCGTCTCCCCGGGTGACCAGCTCGACCCTGCCTCGTCGAGGCCGGTACCCCAGCAGACGGTGCACCACCAGCAGTCCTCGCGGGCAGACGAAGGCGAGCACGTCCCCGGGCCAGTAGCTGCGTTGGCTCCTCACCAGAATCGACTTCCCGTCCTGCAGCAACGGACTCATCGAATCTCCCCGAACCTCGAGCTGTACGGGACCCTCGGTCGCCATCAGGATCAGTGCCCGCAAAACCCGCTCTCCGATCACTCCCTGCTCCCGGGCCGATCCGTCGGATCACGGCAGCCGCATGCTCGAGTATTTTCGCGCCCCCTTGCTTCAGACCCGAATCGAATCCGTCCCTTTTCTATCATAGAGCGGAGGCGTAGACGCGAAACTCCTTGACAGGTAGTGGCGGCTCGTGTTCCCTGCCCGTGGGAGGACGAATGAATCGGTCCACTGTCGCTCTGGCCCTCATGCTCCTGCCGCTCACCGCGTGCGTCTCGGAGGCGCCGCGACCCGGAGGTGAGGAGGACCGGGGCCGGACCGTCGTCTACCGCGACCAGTGGGGCATTCCGCACATCTACGCGCCGGACGAGGCCTCCGGCTGTTACGCCATGGGATGGGCCCAGGCGGAGGACCGTCCCGAGCAGCTGCTGAAAAACTTCAAGGCTGCACTGGGGGAGTCGGCGGAGGTCGAGGGAGTGGACGCCTTCGAGTCGGACGTGATCGTGCGTCTCTTCGACCACTACGGGGTCTCGCAGCAGGGACTGAAGCGGGTCGGCGACGCCGTCCGGCCCTGCCTGACCGCCTTCGTCGCCGGGATCAACGACTTCTACCGCGGCCACCCCGAAGACCTGCCCGCCTGGTGGGGTCAGCGGGCGGTGAACGAGGCCATGGTGCTCGCCTTCGCGCGGCTCTTCCTGTACTCCTGGTCGATCGACGACGGTTTAGGGGACCTGGACCGCGGCGGGGTGCGGCCGCGTCTGCCCGAGGTGCAGCGCGCCTCCAACCAGTTCGCGGTGGCGCCGGCCCGCAGTGCGGAAGGCGCGGCCATCCTGGGGATCGATCCGCACCTGTCCTGGTGGGGAGTCTCGCGCTTCTGGGAATTCCGGATCCATGCCGGCCAGCTGCAGGGAAGCGGGGTGACGCTGCCCGGCTTTCCCACCATCGGGTTGGGCCACAACCGCACCCTGGCCTGGGCCATGACCACGGGCGGGCCGGACACGGCCGACGTCTACCGGCTGGAACTCTCTCCGGCCCGCCCGGGCCAGTACCGGTACGACGGGCGATGGCGGGCTTTCGAGATCCGCGAGGCCGCGATCGGGGTCCGCGGCGAAGCTGAGCCCCGCGTGGTCGAGTTGACCTCCTCGCACCACGGCCCCGTCATTGCCGTGCAGGATCGGGCCGCCTACGCCCTGCGCACCGCGTACGCTCAGGAGGTCGGAGTCCTGGATGCCTGGTGGACGCTGCAGCTGGGGAGCAGCGTCCGGGACGTCGAGGCGGCGTTGGCGACGCTGCAGCTGTTTCCGCAAAACGTGATGGCGGCCGACACGGAAGGCAACATCTACTACCAGCGGACGGGCCGCGTCCCGCGGCGGCCCGACGGCTTCGACTGGTCGCGGCCCGTGGACGGATCCAGCCCGGCCAGCGAGTGGAACGGCCTGCATCCGTCCGGCGAGCTGGTGCAGCTGCTCAATCCGCCCAACCATTACATGCAGAACTGCAACGTCCCGCCGGACGTGATGCTGCCCGACAGCCCGCTCACTCCCGACCGCTACCCGGACTACGTGTTCAGCGACGCCGGACACGGGGAGCTGGGAGGCTGGTCCAATCCGCGCGGCAGCCGGGCCGTCGAAATCCTAGAGGCCGACTCGAGCGTAACGGTTCAGGAGGCGATCGATCTGATCCTGGACGTGCAGCCGTTCGGTGTGAAGCGCTGGCAGGAAGCGCTCGGGGAAGCGGAGGTCGAGGATCACCGGGAGGCGCTGGCGGTGTTGCTTGAGTGGGACGGCCGGCTGGCCCGGGACTCGCGCGGCGGCCTGCTCTATTACCTCTGGAGAAGGGAGCTGGCCGAACTCGTCGAACCCGACCAGCTGCAGCCCCTGCGCACCAAGCTGGACGGCCTCATGACGCCGTTTTCGGGCGCTTCGGGTGAAGTTGCCCTCGAACCCGGCGAGCGGGCACTGCTCGCCAGGGCCTTTTCCGCCGCCATGGGGCGACGGCTCGAGGAGGCAGTGTCACCCGGCGCCGTCTACGGCGACCTGTTCCGGGTCGGCCGCGGCGAACAATCCTGGCCGGTGGGGGGTGGCGGACCGGTGGGACTGAGCACCGTGCGCAGCGTCGGCTTTACCGGCCCACGGCCCGACGGAACCCGCTGGGGAGCGTGGGGGCAGACCGCCACGCAGATCGTGGTGCTCAGCGACCCGGTACGCAGCTGGTCCGCTCTGCCCATCGGCCAGAGCGACCGCCCCGACTCTCCGCACTTCTCGGATCAGGCCGAGAAGCTCTTCAGTCCGCGGCGGCTGAAGCCGACCCGATGGAGGCCGGAGGAGCTGGCCGGATACTTTCAGGCGCGGCGGGTCCTGGATCACTAAAGACGACGCATGACGTCCTCGTCCTCGAATCATGAACCGAAGCATGAACCCCCCCGGAACTGGCCCCCTACGAGTCGCCGTCCAGCGCGAGGGCGACTCGGAGAGCCCGGTCGAGTTGCTCGCGCTCGAGATGGCCAAGCGTGCCGACGCAGTTTGTCAGCAGAGCTTTTGGGACGCTCACGAGTTCGTCGCAATTGATCGAGGAATCGTGTTTCAAGCCTTCGCCGGTGCCAATCACGACTTGCGTCGCGAGGTGATCGATCCGCGAGTTGACGGGCGCGCAGATCACGGTGGAGAACCGCGAGTCGATCAAGACTTGGTGGCTCACCACGACGAAGACGCGCGACCGCTTCGATCACGAGGCCGGGGCTTCCGGACACGGTACAAATCGCCCTGTCTCACAGCTCGACCTGATAGTCGAGTACGTCGGCCGCCTCACGGTTGAGTGCGTCGGCGTTCCGATTCAGGATCTCGAGATCGCGCTGATCTCGCCGCGCCCGCGCCCGCCGGGCGAGGATCGGATCACGACCCGAACACGAAGCGGCTACGGGGGGTGGG
>JBFGHG010000470.1:0-3918 GCA_041578395.1 Acidobacteriota bacterium | reverse complement strand
TGGTCGGGGGCCGGCTGCTGCAGACGGGGATTCCCAGCCAAGTCTTCCAGCACCCGGCGACCCCGGACGTGGCCCTGTTCCTGGGAGCGGACAATCTGTTCCAGGGCCGCGTCCGCAAGCTCGAAGAGGAATACCAGGCCGGCGAGGGCCGCTTTCCGGCGCTCTTCTGCTCGGGTCCGCTCCAGCTGCGGGTCCTGGCCGAGCAGGAAGGGCCCGCGCACGCCCTGATCCACCCCTACGAGATCACCGTGCTGCGGGAGCAGCCTCCCCCCTCGTCGGCGCTCAACCAGCTGGAGGGTGTCATCGAACGGGTCGACGAGCGGGGGGCGTTGAGCCATATCTCGGTGCGCGCGGGGCAGCTCTTCCGGGTGGACATCACCCGGGGCAGCCGCCGGCGCCTGGAGCTGGCCGAGGGCGTGACCGTCGTCCTGACCTTCAAGGCCGCTGCCGTGCGGGTCTACGGAGGGGCGGCTGGCCGCGTTGAAAGCCCGGGTGAAACCGGCCTACAATGAAGGGCGTCTGGAGAGGCGAGGAGAAACGAATGATCAGCTTGACGTCCAACGCAGTCACCAAGGTGAAGGAGTTCATCGGCCAGCAGTCGGAAGACTTTCAGGGAATCCGCCTGGCCGTCACCGCCGGAGGCTGCTCCGGGTTCGAATACAAGATGAACTTGGAGAAGTCCGAGCAGGCGGGAGACCAGGTGTTCCCGATCGACGGGATCAAGGTCTTCATCGACGAACAGAGCCTCCTGTACCTGGACGGGACCGAGGTGGACTTCGTGGAGACCATCCAGGGCTCCGGATTCTCGTTCCGCAATCCCAACGTGAAGGGCACCTGCGGCTGCGGCGAGTCGTTCCAGGCCTGATGACCCGGCTGGACCCCGAATAGAGCAGGCTTTTACCCAATCTGGGTTGATTTGTCCACAAACCCGTGGGTGCCGTCCAACGGCATCCCATGGCCGTCGATTCAGCCCAAACCCCTCGTAAAAGAAGAGAATTCCCGGCTCGCCCCTGAGTTCGACGGGACCGAAACGTCTCTGGCATGGCGTTTGCGACACCAGAACAGTGCTGGAGAGGTCGCTCCGGGCCGAGATGCCCCAAGCGCTGTCCCGGATGGGCCGGAATGGTGCTTATTCGGCTCGGAGTGACCGTTTTCGAATCGAAATCGCAGCCGCCCGGGCCCCGCGGGCGAACATCCGTCAGACTTCTGGCAACCAGCGTCAACGCCGAGCGCGGAAAAGCAGGGGCCCCGCCTGCCTCGAATCTGAAAAAATCTCTTTTTCACGGCACTTTGATTCACAATTCGGGTCTGCTGTGCAATTTTTGGCACGAGCTTTGCTTTAACAGATTCCCGGAGTCGCGGAAATACAGACGCACCCAAAGACCCGGCTTTGCCGAACGCGGCTCTTCACAAGGGGCGGTCGAGTGACCGTCCCTTTTTCCTTTCCGGACTCGTAATCGTAATTCGTAATTCGTAATCGCCCCTCCACCCAACCGCCGCGCCCCCTCGTAACGACCACGGGCAAGTGCCGCCGCCGGCTCGAGCCTGATCACTCAGGAGTAAAGCTCGGGAACACGCCGTGGGCCGGCGTTCCAGGCCGGCGTCCGGAATCACGGGCAGGAATGCCCGTCCCGCCCCGACTCTCAGGTCAGGATGCCCGTGCCACGCTACCGGCCCTCCAGCTTCCGTGCTAGAGTGATCCGGCGAGATGGCAGTTGGAAAGAACGTCGCGCGAAAAGACGGCATTCCCAAAGTCTGCGGTTCGGCCCTCTACACCGACGATCTCTCCTTCCCGGGCATGCTCTACGGCCGCACCATCCGCTCCACCGTCCCCCACGCGGAGATCGAGTCGATCGAGCTTCGCTTCGATCCCGAGGGATTCACCGTCGTGCGCGCCGACGACATCCCCGGGCGCAACGTGGTGGCGCTGATCGAAGACGACCAACCCTGCCTGGCCGAGCACGAGATTCGGCACGTGGGCGAGCCCGTCCTGCTGCTGGCCCACGAAGACCGCGAACAGCTGCTGGAAGCCGAGGTCCAGATCACCTACCGCGAGCGGACCGCCGTGCTGGACCCGCTCGAGTCCGACCACAGCTTCAAAGACATCCGCATCGAAAAGGGGAACCTGGACCAGGGCAAGGCGCTGGCCGAGGTCGTGGTCGAGGGAGAGTACCGCACCGGACACCAGGAACAGCTGTACATCGAACCCAACGCGGTGATCGCGGTGCCCGAAGACGGGGGCATCACCCTGCACGGCTCGATGCAGTGCCCCTACTACGTGCACGACGCCCTGCAGGTGCTGCTGGGGCTTCCCCCGGAGAAGGTCCGCGTGGTGGCGCGCGAAACCGGCGGCGGGTTCGGCGGCAAGGAGGAGTACCCCTCCATGATCGCCGGCCACGCCTCCCTGCTGGCGCTGAAGGCGGGCCGCCCGGTCAAACTGATCTACGACCGCGAAGAGGACCTGGTGGCCACAACCAAGCGTCACCCGTGTGTCTGCCGGATGCGCACCGGCCACCGGCGCGACGGCCGGCTGACCTTCATGGAGATCGAGGTGCTGATGGACGGCGGCGCCTACGTGACCCTCAGCCCGGTGGTCCTCTCCCGCGGCGTGATCCACGCCGGGGGTCCCTACCGCTGTCCCCACCTGCGCATCGACGGTCGGGTGGTGCGCACCCACACTCCGCCCAACGGGGCCTTTCGCGGCTTCGGCGCGCCACAGACCCTGTTCGCCCTGGAGGTGCACATGGAGCGGGCCGCCGAGCAGCTGGGGATCGACCCCGTCCAGTTGCGGCGCGGCAACGCCCTCCAACCCGGCGACACCAACTCCACCGGCCAGGTGATGGGCGAAGACTGCTGCCCGGCGGCGGTGCTGGAGGAGGCGGTGCGGCGCAGCGGCTTCGACCGCAAACGGGAGGAATACCGGGGGACGAACCGGGGAATCGGACTGGCGCTGATCTACCACGGCTCGGGATTCACCGGCAGCGGCGAAGTCAAACTCGACTCCGAAGCGGCGCTCGAACTCACCCCGCAGGGCGTGAAGATCCTGGTGGCCAGTACCGAGATCGGCCAGGGCACCCGCACCATGCACGCCCAGATCGTGCCCGAGGCCCTGGGCATCCCCTACGAGCAGGTCGAAACCGACAATCCCGACACCGCGCGCGTCCCCGACAGCGGACCCACGGTGGCGTCGCGCACCTGCATGGTGGTGGGGGGGATCCTGAAACGCTGCTCGGACGAACTGAAGGAGCGGCTGGGGGGATTGTCGCCGGCCCAGTACTACCGGCAACACGGCCCCCTGAAGGTGAGCCGGCGCTACCGGCGGCCGGAGGGGCTGCACTGGGACGAGGAGAACTACCGCGGGGACGCCTACGCCACCTACGCCTACTCCTGCGTGGTCTCCGAGGTCGAGCTGGACCCGGACACCTACCAGGCGCTGCCTCTGCGGCTGACCGCGGTGCAGGACATCGGCCAGGCCATTCACCCCATCCTGGCCGCCGGGCAGATCGAAGGAGGCACCGCGCAGGGTCTCGGCTACGCCCTCTACGAAGAGGTGGTGATGCGCGAGGGGGTGATGGCCAACGCTCAGCTGACCAACTACATCATTCCCACCACGCTGGACACCCCGGAGATCGAGGTGGCGTTCGTCAACCAGCCCTACGCGGAGGGACCGTACGGCGCCAAAGGAGTGGGCGAACTGCCCATCGACGCCCCGGCGCCCTCCCTGGTCAACGCCTTGCGGCACCTGGGGCTGGACGTCCGCGACATCCCCGCGACGCCCGAGCGGATCATGGAGGCGGCATGCGTGTCGGCGTGAACGGCCGCCAGCACCAGATCGACGCCCATCCGCTGAAGCGGCTGCTGGACGTGCTGCGCGAAGACCTGGGGCTGACCGGCACCAAGGAGGGGTGCGGAGAGGGC
>JBFGHG010000469.1:0-3919 GCA_041578395.1 Acidobacteriota bacterium | reverse complement strand
GGTCGACGGCTCGGTGCGCCGGACCACCAGCATCACGCTGCAGGCCGGGGAACACGTGGCTCAGTTCGTCCAAAGCCTCTTCTCGGACGATCTCTCCGGTGAACTCGGCAACTTCCGGGGATCGCTCTTCTTGCGTGCCTCGGGTCCAGTCGCGGTCGTGACGCTCCAACAAACCGGCCTCGTCCTGGGGACGCTACCGGTCATCATCCGCCCCTTCTGATCGACCAAGGCAGGTGCAAAATGAAACACGCATTCCTCATTTTCCTCCTCGCCCTCGGGATTCAGAACCGGGCGCTGGAGGCGGACCTCTACGACGACTTGGTTCCGCATTTTCAGGTGATCCGCAACGAGATCGAACGGCTCCCCGTTGCCTGGGAGCACCGGGAGCCCCTTCACCAGGCGTTGGACCGATGCCAGCAACAGGTCAACGAAGACCGCCTGGAGTTCTTCGCCATCCATTACCTGATGGAGTCCTTCCTCGCTCAGTACGCGCACATCTTGCTGCCCTTGCTCTTTTCGGGCGAGGTAGACGAAGGCGCCATCGATGCAGTCCTCCAGGAAGTCGACTACATCGAAGCCCAGCTGTTCTTCGCCTATGGGCCGCTTCAAGTGGTCGAACCAGGGTCTGTGCCGGTCCCTGATGGCGGCTGCAACGTGGCGATCCTGCTGCGGACCTTGAACGACTATCTGGCCAACCCGGCGGGAGCGATCAACGCCCACTCGACCGTACCTCTTCAATTCGAAGCGCAGGGCGAGCCGGCCGGCGGCACCTGGCAGTGGCGCATGGAGCCGGAGTACGAAGACGCTTGGGACTATCAGTACGCCCAGTCCAACCGTTTCTCTTTTCGTCCCGCCGGATTGGAAACGCTGCGCCTGACGGTCGTCTATACCACGTCCTCGGGCGCCGAGTGTCAGGACACGGTCTGGATCAAGGTTCAGTCCCACTTCGAGCCCCGCGCCTGGCCCAATGGAGATGGCGGGAGCAACTGAGCCGCCCAGGGCTGGACCGGGGGACGGCATGACCCGCGGCGAACTGGAAGGTGCAATCGCAACCGGTCGTTCCCTCGAAGAGCGGTCGTGAGGGCGCAGTTCCGCAAAGGGTGAACTGTGCCCCGCGTCGAGTCCGGCCGTGAGCATCAGCCGGCTGAATCCCAAAGGCGACGCTCGAGCTCGATCCGGTCGCGGCGCAGCCTCCGAGACTGCCCCAGAACTGGTGAGCGACAGGGGGCCCGTCTGTGAGGCGCGACCCTCGAGCAGGGAGCGCGTTCGCCCGCCTGCCAGTTTCGGTGCGCCTCACAGATGATTCTCCAGGCCCAAGGCGCGAGCGGCGATCAATGCTCGATCGGCGTGATCGGAAGCGTCGTCAACTCGCCCGCTCTTCGTCCCAGGTCCATGGCGATGGCCGAGAAGGATCCTCCCTCGGAGCGAATCACCAACTCTCCGGAAAAGTCGCTGAGATCGGCGTCGGGAAACAGCAGTCCCAGAAACTGAGCCAGGCGAGCACCGCTCTCCAGTGTCCTGGTGGCCGCACCATTGTCCACTTCCACACCGTCCGCGTCGCGGAGCGAAAGGTGGATCGTGATCGGGCCCTCAGCGACGCTCTGGATGGCAAGGCCCGTCGTGAAGCCCTTTCTCGAGCGCACCGGTGCAATCGCTTCGTCGAGCGGCTGGCTCCCGGGCACGCTGGCCACGCCGAGACCAGGAATCGTGAATCGGACCAGGCCGGCCACGGGACCGTCGGAAACCACGATGGCCGATCCTCCGCTCAGGCCAACCGTCTCGACCGAGCGCACGGTCAAGCCCGCCAGAGGGGGCATCTCGAATTCTACGATCGAGGAGGGCGCGTCGGAACTCTCTCCCCGCAACAGCGCCATCTCGAGCGGCTCTCCGGCAGCGTCCAGAATCCGCACGTAACCGGTGACCTTCCGGGAGCGGGAGGGATTGTGCAGCACCAGCTCCGAAGAGAAGCCATCGCCACTTCCAAACTGGGCGAAGCTGAGAATCCTCGGAGGCGCCGGTATCTGGCCCCGGATTTCGCCATCGGGAAAGCGCTCCGAGGGGACGGTCAGATAGAGTCTGCCGCCGTACAGATCTCCAATCGAATTGGACAAGTCCAACTTCCGCGGGAAGAGGCCGTCGCCCGAGTCGATCTCGCGGAGCAGCTCCCCGTTCTGACCTGCCGGGCCATGGTTCATCCGCAGCAATGCCTGGGGCAGTTCGTGCTGGCAACTGAGCTCCAACTCGCTTCGCGAGGCGTTGAATCGGCCGCGACAGTACCCACTGGCCGCCGATCCAGTGTCGGGAACCGTCTGTGCGCTCTCCAGAGGAAACTCCACTTCGAAGGGGTCGAGCAGGGCTTTGGACTTGCCGGGTTTGACCACCAGGACGCTGCAGGTCTCGGTCCCCAGGTTTCCGCTGGCATCCATGGCGGTGGGGGTCCACTGAATGGTGTCCTTGACGCCGCCGGAATCGTCGATGCTGAGCGTCGGCCCCAGGAAGGAGACGACACAGGAATTCGTCTTGTCGACCAGCTTTCCGGCCGGATTGGTCCAGAAGCAGGTGTAGTCGATCACTTCCGGGATCAGCGTCCCGTCACACGCATCTTCGGCACTGGCGGTGAAGGAGATGGGGGCGTCCGGGGGAATGATCGTCGGGGGAGCGTTGCACTGGATCACGGGCGGCAGAGTATCTTGAACGACGACGTTCCTCGTCGCCTGCGCGGCCATGTTACCGCTGTCGTCCTGGGCGTCGTAGGTGACGAAGTAGGTCCCCGGCGTTCCAGGGTCGACGGTGTCGCCGCCGGTGCTCACCGGAACACTCGGATCACAGGCGTCGCTGGCAGTGGCGCCCAGTTCCACATAGGAATCGACGCCGCACTCCAGCGTGACCATGGAGCTGCCATTGAGGGAGATCACGGGAGGGGTCGTGTCGACCACATTCACGGTTCGAGTCAACTGAGTCGCGGAGTTGCCGGCCGAGTCGCTGGCATTGTACGTGACCACGTAGGTGCCGACGGTGCCGGGGTCGACGGTATCGCCCCCCACCACGACCGTGGGGCTGTCGCAGTTGTCGGTCACGCTGGCGCCGGGGTCACTGTAGCTGTCGATGGCGCATTCGAGCGTCAGTGGGTTGGCGCCGATCAGAGTGAGGACGGGGCTGGTCACATCCACCACGTTGACGTTGATCGTCTTGCTGCAGCTGCCGCCCTTGCCGTCGTTGGCGGTGACCGCCACGCTGTTGCTGCCCAGCGAGAGCAGCGTGGGAGAGACATTGATGGTCAAGCTGTCGCCGTCCGGATCGGTAACGCCCGTGACGTTGGAGCCCGAGATCGTCGCCTGGCAGGAGGCATTGGCGTTCTGCGTGGCGATGGCGGCACCGCTGCAATCCGGATCGTTGTTGGCACCCTCGAAGCCGTCGAGTTCCACAATGCGTGGACCCGACTCTTCGCTGGGACAGCCGAACTGGATGAACTCCGCACGCCAACGATTGGTCTCGACCTGGGTCAGTACGTCATCGGTCAGGTCCAGACTGCTTTTGAAGGTGGAGAGCAGGCCGTCCGGGTCGTAGAGGTTCGCATTCTCTCCGGAATGTTCGTCGTTGTCGTTCCCCAACGGTACGACGTAGTCATAGAGCAGGATGTCGAAGGCCCCGGTCGCGCCGTTGTAGGCCTTGAGGGTGAAGCGGCTGAACCCCCTGTGCAGCGCGTCCCGTCTGCCGCTGTTGTTGTCGCACTGACCGCCGCCGGGAAATACGTGCGCATCGTGCGCCGCGCTCAGGTTGAAGCTTTCAATCGTCACGGGAGAACTGGTTCTCCATTCGATGAAATGCACGGAGCCGGCCAGTCTGAAGTCCGCGAAGTTGGCGTGGGTGCCGAAACAAGGAGCGCCGAGGCTGGCCCCGAAAATCGACCGGCCGCACG
>JBFGHG010000468.1:0-3922 GCA_041578395.1 Acidobacteriota bacterium | reverse complement strand
GTCACGACGGGGTCTTCGGGAAAATCGGGCCCGCTCCGACTTTTTGCCCCGCCGGCTGGTCTAAGATCCACGAGACGGCAAGTCGAGCCGTCCGGTGAGCCCAGGGAAGCATGCAAGGAACGGTGGCGAGGAAAAGCGAAACAGCAGCGCCGGCCGGAGACGAAGCGGCCTGGATCAGCGCCAGCCAGCAGGGCGACGAAACCGCCTTCAACCGGCTGGTGCTGCGGTGGGAAGGGACCGTCTTCAACCTGGCCCTGCGGATGCTCCAGGACCACGACGAGGCTGCCGAGGTGAGCCAGGACGTCTTCCTGTCCGCCTTCCGCAGCATCGGACGCTTCCGGAGGCGCTCCCGCTTCTCGACCTGGCTGTACCGGATCGCGGCCAACAAGTGCCTGACCCGCCTCGAGCGCTCGCCCCGGCGGCGGCAGGTCCCGCTGGAGGCGGACGATTCGCCCGTGCTGGGGCGGAAGCTGTCGCTGGTCGAGTCGCAGGACCGCCTGGTGTGGGAGCGGGAGCGCCGGCAGGGCATCCTGGAGGCGCTGGCCGAACTGCCGGCCGAGCAGCGGGTGGTGGTGGAGATGCGGATTTACCAGGAATTGAAGTTCGGGGAGATCGCCGAACAGCTCGACCTGCACCCGAGCACGGTCAAGTCGAGGTTTTACACCGCGCTGGGCGCGCTGAAGGAACGCCTGGCGCCGTTGCGATAGGAGAGAGCCATGTCCAAGCCATGCCCTCGCGAAGAGGAGGTCGCCCGGCTGCTGTTCGAGGACCTGCCCGAGGACCGGCGGCGGGAGCTCGAGCGGCACCTGGAGACGTGCCTGATCTGCAGGCGCGAGATGGAGCGGCTCGAGCAGACCGTGCAGAGGCTGCGCGAGTGGCCCGATGCGGCGGTCCCGGCCCACTTCCTGGTGCCGGCGCCCGGCCGGGGGCCCGTCTCGGCGTTCGTCCGGCTGTCGCCGCCGTGGAGGGCGGCCGTCGCCGCCTCGCTGCTCCTGATGGTGGGGCTGGCGGCGGCCTGGCTGGCCGACCTGAAAGTGTCGGCTCAGGACGGCGCGCTCACGCTGCAGTGGAACGTCGCCGAGCGGCAGGCCGAACGGCTCGAGGCACTGCGCGACGACCTCGCCGCCCGGCTGGACGAGCGGCTGGACCAGCAGCGCCGCGAACTGCTCACGGAAGTGCGCACGGAACTGGCGAGCCTGGAGGAGAGCTCCAGCCGGCAGACCGAACAGACGCTGCGCGCGGGGCTGGGGCGTCTCCAGCAACGGCTCGAGGCCCAGCTGGAAGCACGCACCCTGGAGCTGGACAGCCGGGTCGAACGCACCGGCTGGGCGGTGCAATCCCTGGCCCGCCGCCAGCAGCAGGCCCTGCAGCTGCTGCAGGACCGCATCGACCTGATCGCGGTCTCCGGTGAGATCCAGGGGACCCAGAACGAGCTGATGCTCACCACTTTGCTCGAAATGACGGACCGCCGCTCGCCCCGTTCGGGCGGCTTCGAAGGATTGGGAGGACCGAACCGATGAACCGAAGAGGGATCGCAACCACGGCGCTGGTTCTGCTGGCGCTGAGCAGCCTGCTGGGAGCCCAGGTCGGACGGCCGGCGCAGCTGAACGCCGAGCAGGCCCGGCAGGAACTGGAAATCATGAAGGGCGTGCTGGAGGCCACCCTGCGCTTCTCGGACGTGGAGGCCTGGGAGGGGGGACTTCAAACCTTCTACCTGCACGGCCAGGGGGCGGTGTTCGTGGTCCCGGTGCGGACGCCGTCGGTGCGCTGGCGCGAGTTCGCCCAGGTGGAGCGGCTGCTGGAACAGGCGGCCAGCGGGCGCTACTTCAACGAAGAACTGCTGAACTCGCTCTACCTGCGGTTGGAGGACCTGGACCGGCTGCGCGACCTGGCGCCGGCCCTGGCGCCCGCGCCTCCGCCCGCTCCTCCGGCCCCTCCGGCTCCGCCCGTGGCTCCGGCTCCGCCGCCGGGGACCGGTGAAGGGACCCCGGCGGAGTCTCCCGCGCCCCCCGGGTCGGGAGTCGCCTACGTCCAGCCGGGCCAGACCCCGGAAGCGGCCGCCGCGTACGCCAAGGCCCTGGAGGCGCGCCTGGCGGCTTTCGAGGAGCGTCTGGAGAAGCGCAAGGAGGTCCTCGAACAGCGGGAGCAGGAGACCGAACGGCAGCTGGAGGTCCTGGAGCGAAAGCTGGTGGAGGCGGTGGCCAGGCACGGCGACGCCCTGACGGTGGTCCAGGCTGGCGAGCACATCACGCTGGTGCTGAGCGGATCGGACTTTCCCTTCGCCGACCGGCGGAGCGGCAAGTCGCGGGTGCTGGTAATCGCCAAGCAGAGCGTCCTGGACTACAACGCCGGCCGGCTCTCGCTGGACGCCTTCCTCGGCCAGGTCCTGCATTACGAACTGTGATCCGAGTGCGGTGGCTTGCCCACGCTTTCCTCCGGGCCGGCTCGCCGGCCCGGCCCCCCACTTCAGGCGCGCGGGGTCGGCTCCCAGGTGACTCTCTGGGAGCCCGCCACCAGGCGTGACATGGCGACCAGCGCAGCCAGATTGACCAACAGGAAGTAGTAGGGAACGAACAGCAGCGGAACGCCGCGCCAGCGGCCCCGGGCCAGGGCCCCCAGACCCGCCAGCAGCAGCAGCCCGGCGGCGGCGGCCAGCAGCACCTGGTAGACGAGGCCCTGGGTGGCCAGCGGCGGAAGCAGCAACGCCATCCCCGGGTAGAGAGGTGCCACGGCCCGCCGCAGGAACTGGCGAGTGATCAGCGAGACCGCGTAAAAGCCGGTCCGAAGGGGGTTGGCCAGCGGCAACACGTCGAAAAAGCCGCGCAGCCCCCCCTCGATGATCCGGATCTTGCGGTGCCACTCCCCGGCGTCGCTGGGCGCGGTGTCTTCGAAGCTGAGCGCCTCGGGCACGTAGACGAACCGTTTGCCGGCCGCCACCACGTTCACCGAGATCGCGAAGTCGTCGGCCACGTTCAGCGGAAAGGGCCGGAACAGCTCGCGCCGGAAGGCCAGCATCGAACCCTCGCCGGAGACGATGCTGCCGGCCAGCGTCTCCCGCGTCTTCATGAACTTCTCGTAGCGCAGGTAGAGGCTCTCGCCGGCCCCGGCCGCGCTGCCGCCCGGGTTGCGGTAGATCTTGTTGCCCCAGGCGCCGCCCACCTCGGGGTCGGCCAGCGGACGCATCAGCAGCCGCAGCGAATCCGGAGCCAGTTCGACGCTGGCGTCCGAGACGACGATCACGTCGGCCTGGCTTCGGGGAACGTATTCGTTCAGGATGCGGGCCTTCCCCTTGCGGGGCGAGCTGGCGATCAGGCGGACCCCCTGGTCTTCGTAGCGGGACACGATCTCGTTGGTGGCGTCGGAAGACTCGTCGGAGATCACCAGGATCTCGAGCCGCTCCTTCGGGTAGTCCAGAGCCAGCGAGTTGCGGACCTTCTGCTCGATGACGACTTCTTCGTTGTAGGCGGGGATCAGCAGGCAGACGGTGGGGAGGTGGGGGCCGGAGCGCGGCGGGCGCGGCCGCAGGGCCGCCCAGACCGTGACCAGCACGGGGTAGCCGAAATAGGTGTAGAGCACCAGGCCGAACATGGCCCAGAAGAGAATCTCGGCAATCGCGATCCAGGTACCCATCGCCGGAACGTCCTTTTTACGGCTCGGGTGCGGCCTCGGGAGCGAGCCCCAGTCTAGTCTTTGATGTAGGGGCGAACCCCCGTGTCGACGATGCGGAACGGATGGACGGGAATCCGTTTGATCGTCTCGTAAAAGCCGGGAAAGCGCCGCTCCCACTCGCGCATGTGCGCCTGCTTGTTGGGCCCCAGCAGCTGGGGCAGCAGGGCCATGGCTCCGCCGTTGTCCCCCAGGTACATCCCGTACTTCTGCAGGGCGCGGGCCACGATCTTGCCTTCCCGGTTCAGGCCCCAGC
>JBFGHG010000467.1:0-3926 GCA_041578395.1 Acidobacteriota bacterium | reverse complement strand
TGATCGAGCGGGTCTTTTCGGTCTGGTCACTGTTGCTGTACGCGGTGTACGTCGTCCTGATCGTGCTGGTGCTGCGGGACCACGGCGGCACCATCGTCGCAACCGCCGGCCTGTGGGAGGAAGACTCGGCCTGGATCATGGGCGGCCTCCGCTACGCGGCGTACAACCTGTCCGCTCTGCCGGCCATGTTGTTCGCGCTGCGGCACATCGAGACGCGCCGGGAGGCGCTCTCGGCCGGCCTGCTGGCGGGACTGATCGCCATGTTTCCCGGCGCGCTGATTTTCACGGCATTCCTGGCCCACTATCCCGCCGTCGTGAGCGAGGCGATCCCGGCAGCCTTCGTCCTCGGAGGTCTCGATTGGCCGCTGTTTCAACTTCTCTTCCAGCTCATTCTCTTCGGCACGTTCATCGAAACGGGGACGGGGATGATCCACGGCTTCAACGAGCGGGTGGCGGGCGTTCTACAGGAGCGCGGCGGCTCCATGTCGCACTGGCAGCGGTTGGGCATCGCCGCGGTCGTGCTCGTCGTCTCGGTCTGGCTGGCGGATCGCTTCGGGCTGATCGCGCTGATCAGCCAGGGCTACGGACTCATCACCTGGGGGTACTGGATCTTCTTCCTGTTGCCGGTCCTGATCGTCGGTTCGTGGAGAATCCTGCAGTCAGGCAGGCCGGAACTCTCGTAGAACCGGGGTCAGATTCGGGGTTGGGGTCACTTCCCTCCTCATTCGCAGGGCGACGACTCGGGCGCGAAAAGTACCGCTCCACGAGTGGCTGCGATCAGCGCGGGACGTTCAGGCTCTTCCAGCGGGTACCGCGAGCAGCGCCGATGTATCGATGGAGCGGCCGAGTCCCGATCAGAGAGCGGAGATGATCTTTTGGGCCAGCTCGATGGCCAGGCTCCGACTCTTCTCGTTGTCACCGGCCCCCCGGACCGAGACTGCGAAGCGCACTCCCTCGTGGGCCACCGAAAGCTCGCTCCACCGCGGCGCCCAGGCCGCCCGGTCGCCGACGTCGTCGAGAAAGTCTTCGAAGTCGACCTGGGTGGTCCGTTCGCGACCGCGAACCTTGATCGTGATGCCCTCCTCGAGCTGGGCGACCGTGCTTTCGAGGCTGGTCACGGCTTCGGCAGCGGTGCCGAAGCGTAGATTCGTGACCGTCAGACCCACCTCGATCCGGGCTTTGTCGGCCCCGTCCCAGCTGGCCGTGCAGAGCGGGTGGGGCACGACGGGAGATGCGGGTCGGAAGTTGATCTCGGCCGGGTCGACCTGGAACACCTCGGGCAGAAAACCGCTTTGGAGGATGGCGCAGACGGCCTGGGAGCGTTCCGCCTTCTCGAGGGCCAGAATTCGATCGACCTCGGCCTTGGCTCCGCCGGTCGCGGATACCGCGGCGCCCCCGCCGCTACAGCCGATGCAGCAAATCGCCAAGGCGAGGAGAGCCGCAGCCCGCAGTTGCCCCGGCAAATGGGTGCTAGACCCCCCCGGATCCGATGGTTTTGCTATCATGCCGTTCCTCCGATTCATCGTTTGTCAGAGCTTCTTCGAACCTCGAGTCCGGACAGTTCAGTGCAACAGGTACCCGGTGTCTTCGATCAGCTCCATGGCCTGGATTATAATGATGGCGCAACACCCAGCCATAAAGCATGCCAGAGTTTCGGGCATGCATCACGGGAATCGGATCGAACCAGTCGCCTGGAAACCGAGAGGAAATGAAGATCCACCTGCCTAGGTCGGCACCGATCGTGGCCTCGATTTCAAGGATCGGAAAACCACCTGGCCAGGCTCACGCTTTCGTGCTTCCTCCAGTCGGCATACACCACTCCCACCGCTGGTTGGCCGACCAGGAGAGGCGCGTCACGGACCTCCTGGTATACATGGCAGGAGAGGTTTTGCGCTTGCCGGCTTTCGGCTCGAAATCCAGCATGGTCCAGAAATCCCAACTGATCCAACCGTCTTCTCCTTCTTCGAGGACCCCAACCTGGTTTTCAGCAATCTCGAGGATCCCGTCGTCGAGTGCCCGCGGGAACCGAATCGAGGGAGGAATGATACTGTACGAACGACGAATTCGACCACTTTCGAACAGGGAGGCGGAGAGTGCACAAGCGAAGGCTCGGAACGAGCGATCTCGAGGTGTCGGCGATCGGCCTCGGCTGCATGGGGCTGAGCTTCGGCTACGGTCCGGCCACCGAAAAGCAGGAGGCGATCGCGCTGCTGCGGGCCGCCGTCCAGTGGGGGGTCACTTTTTTCGACACCGCCGAGGCCTACGGACCCTGCACCAACGAGGAACTGCTCGGCGAGGCCCTGGCCCCGTTCCGCGGACAGGTCGTGATCGCGACCAAGTTCGGGTTCAAGGACGGGAAACCGGCGGAGGGCCTCGACAGCCGTCCCGAGCGCATCCGGGAGGTCGCCGAGGCGTCGCTCGAGCGGCTCGGAGTCGAGGCGATCGACCTCTTCTACCAGCACCGCGTGGACCCGGAGGTGCCGATCGAGGACGTGGCCGGGACCGTGCAGCAGCTCATCCAGCAGGGAAAGGTGAAGCACTTCGGGTTGTCCGAAGCGGGAGCGGCGACGATTCGCCGGGCCCACGCCGTGCAGCCGGTGACCGCCCTGCAGAGCGAATATTCGCTGTGGACCCGGGGCCCCGAGGCGGAGATCCTGCCGACCCTCGAGGAACTCGGCATCGGCTTCGTGCCCTTCAGCCCGCTGGGCAAAGGCTTCCTCGCCGGGAAGATGGACGAGAACACCCGGCTGGACGCCAACGACTTCCGCAACATCCTGCCCCGCTTCACCCCGGAGGCGATGAAGGCGAATCGAGCCCTGGTCGACCTGCTGGAGGAGATCGGCCAACAGAAGAAGGCGACACCGGCGCAAATCGCGCTCGCCTGGCTGCTGGCGCAAAAGCCCTGGATCGTGCCCATCCCCGGCACCACGAAGCGGCCGCGTCTCGAGGAGAACCTCGGCGCGGCGTCCATCGAGCTGACGCCCGAGGATCTCCGCGAGATCGAGAGCGCCGCCGCCGAGATCACGGTGCAGGGGGCGCGCTATCCGGAGCACATCGAGCGCCTGACCGGGCGTTGAGCCTCGCGCCGGGCGGGGCCGGCGTCACTCGTAGCGAAGAGCCGTCATCGGTTCCAGTTTGTTCGCCCGCCGCGCCGGGAGAAAGCCGGCGGCCAGACCCGTCGCTAGAATGACGGCGGCGGCGAGGGCCATGGTGACCGGATCGAAGGCCCGCACCTGGTACAGCTCCGGCTCCAGCCAGCGGCCCAGCAGCAGGGCCGCCGACCCGCCCCCCACGATCCCCGCTGCCAGCGGGGTCAGTGAATGACCCATCACGTGGCGCAGGATGTCCCGTTTCTGCGCGCCCAGCGCCTGGCGCAAGCCGATCTCGCGCGTCTTCTGCCCCACCAGGTAGCTCATCACTCCGTACAGACCGAGCGCGGACAGACCCAGCGCCAGGGCGGCGAACAGCCCCAGCAGTCCGCTCAGAAAACGCGTACGGTCGGCGGCCGCGCGGACCCGATCGTCCATGGTCAGCACCTGGGTCATCGGCAGATTGGGGTCCAGACGCCGGAGCACCTCGGCGATGGCGGGCGCCAGCGCCCGGGGGGACTGCGCGCGGACGAACAGGAAGCCGCGCGTCCGGGGGGACTGGGCCAGCGGGACGTAGGCGGCGGCCTCCGGTGGCGTGGCCAGCCCTTCGTAGCGGACGTCCCCCACGACCCCGATCACGGTCGCGCCGGTGTGAAAGCCGCCGCTGTACAGCTGGACCGGGCGTCCGACCGGGTCCTCCCCGGGCCAGAACTCGCGGGCGGCCGTCTGATTGACGAGCACGACCTTGGGACCGTCCGGATGGCGCGATCCGAACCACTCTCCGCGGATCAGGGGGATCTTCAAGGCCTGGAAGTAGCCGTCGTCCACGTAGTGCAT
>JBFGHG010000466.1:0-3927 GCA_041578395.1 Acidobacteriota bacterium | reverse complement strand
GCTCGACCCGCCGGAGGGGACGGTCGACGCCGCGCTGGGCCGCCACCCCCGTGACCGGACCCGGATTTCGACCCATGCCCGCAAGGCGCGGCCCGCCCTGACCAGCTACCGCGTGCGGCGCCGCTACGAGGAGTTTTCCTACCTGGAAGTGAGACTTCACACCGGCCGGACGCATCAGATTCGAGTGCACCTGAACCACCTCGGACATCCCGTGGTGGGCGACGCGACGTACGGCGCGGGGCGAGTCCGCAGCCTGCACGACCCGCTGCTGCGAAAACGGGTCGAGCAGCTGGGCCGGCACTTCCTGCACGCCTGGAAGCTGGAGTTCCGGCATCCGGGCAGCGGCGAGACGGTGCGTTTCACGGCGCCGCTACCCGCCGCGCTGCTCGAGTTCCTGGAAAGTCTGGAATAATACGCTCGACCGATGATGAAACGAATCGTACTCACGCTCACGGTGCTGGCCACCGGCCTGGCGATGTCGCCGGCCCAGCGCTCCGACCCGATCCGAGTCGAAGTCGAGACCGTCAACGTGCTGGTCTCGGTCAACGACAAGGAAGGGGTCTTCTTGACCGACCTGAGCGCGGACGATTTCGAGGTGTACGAGGACGGGGTCCTGCAGGAGATCACCAACTTCGACCAGCGCACCAACGTGCCGCTGGCGATCGCCCTGTGCGTGGACACCAGTTCCAGCGTGCGCATCAAGCTGGACTTCGAAAAGGAGGCGGCCACCGACTTCCTCTTCTCGGTGATGCGCCCCACCGACCGCGCCCTGCTGGCCGAGTTCGACTCGGGCGTCACCCTGCTGCACGACTTCACCCATGACGTGAACGACCTGAAGCGCGAACTGGACCGCCTGCGCGCGGGCGGCGGCACCGCCCTGTACGACGCCATCTACGACGTGTCGGAGCAGAAGATGCTGGACGCGGAGGGCCGCAAGGTGCTGGTGATCCTCTCGGACGGCTCGGACGTCAGCAGCCAGGTGACGTTCGAGGACGCCCTGCGGATGGCGTACCGGGCCGAAGCCGCCATCTACGCCATCAGCACCACCCACTTCGGCGCCGACATCGACCATGAGGGGGACAACGCGCTGCGGCAGCTGACCGAGGCGACCGGCGGCCGCGTCTATTTCCCCTATTCCATCACCCAGCTGGGCGAGGCCTTCCGGGCCATCGACACCGAGCTGCGCAACCAGTACAGCCTGGCCTACACCTCCAGCAACCCGGCGCGCGACGGCGAGTTCCGCAAGATCCGGGTCAAGGTGAAGCGGGACGACGTGGTGACCTTCTACCGGAAGGGCTACTACGCCCCCCAGCCCGAGTCGACCAGGTAGCGGCGGCTCGTGTCCCGACCGACTTGGTCGTGCCGTAGGAGGCCGGGAGGTCCCCGAAGTCGGAAAGCGTGGGATCTCCGCCGGGGGGCGGAAAGCAGTCGTCGTTCATGGGACATCCGGGAGGCTGCATCTTCGGAGGCGAGTGATGGGAGGCTCCGGTGACGAGGAAGATCGGCTGGTCGCCGCAGTTGACTCCGACCGGCCCGATATCGAGCGCCCACTCGTAGATCATCGACCATTCCCACTGGTAGAACAGGCCCATCCCGTTCGTGTTGCTGTAGGTGGGGTAGCCGGGCACCTGGGTCACGTCGTTGGGGGCCGAGGCGACGAACGGGCTCTTCCACCCACCGTCAATGTCGGTCCCGAAGGCGTAGAGGTTCCAGGCGCGGGTCGGGGGAGCCGCCGACTGGTACGTGTTGATGTTCGCCACCCACGAAGTCGAGGCGTTGATGCCGGGCGGCCAGGTGGCCGGGGGAGTGCTCGAACCGCACGGCGGGTTGGGTGCGGAAGTCCAGGAGTTTGGAGGTGGTCCCGGGACCAGCGCGCACCCCAAGGCCTGCTGCCAGGTCCAGCTGTTGGGTGAGCCCGGCGCGCATTCGAAGGTGAACTCGGCGTACTCGGAGTCCGTTCCCCGCTTGCAGCTTCGGTGGTTTCCCCAGGGAGGCGTGGCGCTAGCGGTGTAGGCCTTGTTGGGTCTCGGGGTGCAGACCAGGTCGTTCACCGTATGGCTCACCACCAGCGCCACGTACAGCGTCGTGGTCGGCGCGTGGTAATACGAATACAGGACGCTGCCCCCGTTCGAGGTGGAGTACGGCTGATACAGGGCGTTGTCTCCGTCCCCGTAAAACAGGCCGTTGACCGTCGGCTGGGCCATCAAGGTACTTCCCGCCATCAGGCACAGGAAGACGGGTACGACTCAAATCGCCCGCAGCGAGACCAGCGGCCGCACTGGTCCGGAGGTGGTGGAGCCCATCGAACTTACCCTCATCAACCGCTCAAGGGTCGCGCTACCACGCCAAAATCTACATCGGTTTGGCGGCGACCCTTTACCCCGACGACTTTTATAGCAAAGGGGGGTGACACAGCAGGTGTTACCGATTACATCTGGGGAAGCCGCAGGTTCTGGGTCGGGGGCCGGTCACTTCCGGGGCAGGTTTGGGACGACCCACTCGAGCGGCGGCAGCACCACCTTCTCGGGGATGCTGGACCAGTCGCCGTTGCGGAAGAACTGCTCGATGGCCGCCTGGAACGAGGAATCGGCGTTCATCGCCTCGCTCATGGCTCCGTGCGACCCTCCTTCGACCGTCACGAAGCGGCTGTTCTCGAAGTAGGGCCGCAACTCCAGCGCGTTTTCGTAGGGGGTCGAGGTGTCCCAGTCGCCCTGCACGATCACGGTGGGGATCGAGGTGCGGAAGTTGCGCCGGAAGTCCTCGCCCAGATCGGCTCCCCAGACGGGGCAGTTGGCGTCGTAGAAGCGTCCCAGCGGACCCACCAGGCGGGCGGCCGGGTCCATGCGCAGCTCGCGGCCGCGCACCCGGCTGATCCCCGAGCCGCAGTCCAGCATGAAGAAGGCCGCCGTGGGGAAGCCGTTGCTTCGCAGCTGACGCAGGTAGGCCTGCGCCAGCCCCGTGTAGTCGCCGTGAAAGAGGCGCAGCACGTCCGAGGGCCAACTCCGGATACCGCGCCGGGAGCTGACGCGCCGCGTGTAGCCCAGGGCCAGCGAGCGGAGGTTGTCGGCGCTCACCGGCACCGTCGCCCGGCCGCCCCGCTTCGGGTCGACCACCTTCACCTGCAGCGGTTCCTTCTCGGCCCGCTCCAGCACCGCCTTCCAGGCGCCGATCAGGCCCTCCTCGGGGACCAGGGGGGCGAGTGCCTCCGACTGCTCGGCCGCCGCGGCGAACCGCTCCACCGCCTGCAGGACCCAGGACGGCGAATCGTAGGTATGATCCGGCCCCTCCATGCCCCGCAGCACGGCCCGCGCCACGCTGCCGGGATAAAAGCGCATCACCGCCATGGCCCAGTGAGAGCCGAAGCTGCCGCCCCACAGCTGGATCTTGTCGTAGCCCAGCGCCCGGCGCACGTCTTCGACGTCACCGGCGGCCTCGACCACGTTCAGGCCGCGCAAGTCGAGTCCTCGTCCTTCCCAGAACTCGCGGCAGCGGCGCGAGGCGTCCCGCCAGGCCTGTTCCTGCCGGTCAGGATCCAGTGGTTCGGGAAAGGTGACCGGCGGGGGAGCTTCACAGACGGTGTCGGGGCGCGAGCTGCCGATGCCGCGCTGCCCGACGATCACGAGGTCGGCCAGCCGGATCAGGGGAACGACGTTCTCCTCGTAGTAGCCTTGCTCTTCGAGCCGCGGGCCCAGACCCCCGAAGCCGGGACCGCCGAAGAGCCGGAAGATGGGTGGCGTGTCCGGCCGTTTCTCCAGTGCCCGAAAGCGGTAGAACTCCACGCTGAGGGGCCGGCTGGCCGGGTCGGCGCGAACCGTGGGGACGAAGATCACGCCGCGGTCCGCCACCGCGTAGCCGCCGTCCGATAGGGCGATCCGCTCCGGGGAGAGGTAGAAGGCGCCGGGGCGCGGGGCGCCCGGTTCGGCCCGC
>JBFGHG010000465.1:0-3930 GCA_041578395.1 Acidobacteriota bacterium | reverse complement strand
GAGTCCGCCGGACGGTCCGGCACCTGGACGCGGGGCTGCCGGTGACGCGGGTCCGAACCCTGGAGGAGATCTTCGCCGGCTCGATCGCCCGCCAGCGATTCAGCACCCTGCTGCTGACCGCTTTTTCGCTGCTGGCGCTGCTGCTGGCGGCGGTGGGGCTGTACGGCGTGGTTTCCTTCACCGTCGCCCAGCGCAGGCGCGAGATTGGCATCCGCATTGCCGTGGGGGCCCGCATGGGGGACATCGTCCGGCTGGTCTTGAGCCAGGGCCTGCTGCTGGCTTCGGCGGGAACGCTGCTGGGAATCGGCCTGTCCTGGGCGGCCACCCGCCTGCTCGCCAGCCAGCTGTACGAGGTCGCTCCCACCGACCCCTGGGCTTGGGCGGGAGCCGTGGGACTGCTGCTGGTTGTGGCCCTGGCAGCCTGCTACCACCCGGCCCGCCGGGCCTCCCGCGTGGACCCGGTGGCGACGCTGCGGTAGCCGCATCAAATCCAGCCCCGGCGCTCTGCCAGACGGATCAGGGCGATTCGGCTGTCGACTTCGAGCTTCTCGAAGATGTTGTGCAGGTGGACTTTGACGGTCCCTTCGCTGATGAAGAGCTGCTCGGCGATCTGGCGGTTGCGGTAGCCCTGGCCCGCCATGCGGACGATCTCGAGCTGTATTCGATGTCTCGTATCCCCGGTGGATCTGCCACGGGGTACGGGTGATGCCCTGTCCAAGGGCCGAACCGAATGCGGCCATTACCGCCAGCAGTGCCAAGCTGCGGCCGGCCCTTCGGGACCAAGCTCGTGTCGTACTCATCTCGTTTCTCCTCTGAAAATGCTGGTAACCTCACCACGGCTGGCGCCTTCAGGCGCCGGTCGTGGACGAGAGCCCGGCAGAGCACTATCTCGCAGACTGCGCCGAGTGAGAATCTCCCGACGGATACGTTTCGCTATATCGAAAGTGATAGAAGGCAGGGCTACTCGTGCCGCAGCGCTTGCACGGGGTCGGTGGCGGCGGCGCGGCGCGCCGGGACGTAGCCGGCCAGCAGGCTCACCAGAAGTACCGAAACGATGACCAGGGCGAAGGTCGCGGGATCGAGGGCCCGCACGCCGAAGAGCTGGCTCTCCAGGGTTCGGGTGACGGCCAGCGCGCCGAGCAGTCCCACGGCCAGGCCGGCCAGGCTGAGCCGCAGCGCGGGAGCGAGGATCAGCCGTACCAGGTCCGACTTCCCCGCCCCGACGGCCAGCCGGATGCCCATCTCGTGGGTGCGGCGGCTCACCAGGTGGGCCAGCATGCCGTAGATCCCCGCCAGCGCCAGCAGCAGCGAGAGCAGGGCGAAGCCTCCCAGCAGGAGGGCGGGAAAGCGGCGGGCGGCGATCGACTCGGACAGCACGTCCTCCATCGGCCGGACGGCTTCGATCGGCTGTTCCGGGTCCATCCCGTACAGGAGCTGTTTGACCATCCCGGCCAACTCAGGAAGGTGACGGTCGGCCGCCACGAGCAGGTGCGCCCGAGAAGCGGGCTGCTGGGCCAGGGGGAGGTACATCAGCAGCGGGGTGTCCCGGTCCAGGCCGTACTGCTTCACGTCGCCGGCTACGCCCACCACGGTGAGCCAGGTCTCGTCGTCCGAAGCCAGCACCCGCCGGCCCACCGGATCGGTTTCGGGGAAGGCGGCCCGGGCCAGGGATTCGTTGAGGATGGCCGCGCGCGGGCTGCCCGGCCCGTCCGGAGCCTGAAACGGGCGGCCCCGCAGGATGGGGATTCCAGCCGCGCGGAAGTAATCGGGAGAGACGGCGTCGATTGCCGTTTCGAGCGGAAGCGGTTCCGGCTGGCCCTCGGGATGGAAGCTGGAGTCGATCTGATGCACTCCCCGGGTGGGGAGTCCGGTGGTGGCGCCGGCCGCCTCGACTCCCGGGAGCCGTCGTATCTGTTCCAGGGCGGCCGCAAAGAACCCAGCCTGCTGGTGCGGCTCGACGTAGCGGTCGGGGCGCAGGTCGAGGCTCACCGCCCACACCCCGCCGGTGCGCATCCCGAAGTCGACGCCGATCACCTCCAGGAAGCTGCGCACCATCAGGACCGCCCCCACCAGCAGGACCGTCACCACGGTCACCTGAGCCGCCACCAGCAGACGGCGCGTGCGCGACGCTCGCACGGTGCCCGTCCGCCACCAGCCTCCCGCCTGAGCGGCCGGCTGCAATCGCCGGGAGCGCAGCGCTGGAAAGCTGGCCGCCAGCAGACCCGCGAGCATCGTCACGGCCAGCGAGAAGCCGAGCACCGTGGAGTCGATCGAGACCTGTTCGAGGCGCGGCAGGTCGCCGGGCGACAGCCACAAAATGGCGCGCAGCAGTCCGTGCGCCAGCAGGATGCCTCCCAGGCCTCCCAGAGCCGCCAGCAGCAGGTGCTCCACGAGCAGCTGCCGGACCAGCGTCCAGCGACCCGCCCCCAGCACCGAGCGCAGCGTCAGTTCGGCGGACCGGTCGCGGGCGCGGGCCAGACAGATGGCGGCCGCGTTCAGGGAAGCAATCAGCAGCACCAGGCCGACGGCAGCCAGCAGGATCCAGAGTCCCAGGCGCACCTCGCCCAGCAGTTCCTCCTCGAGCGGGGTCAGGGCGAAGCGCCAGCCTCCGCCGAAGGGGAGGTTCTCGGCGAACCCTTCCGTCAGCGTTTCGATCTCCTGCCGGGCCGAGTCCAGCGAGGCGCCCGGCGCCATCCGCGCCACCGCACGCAGCGACCAGCGGCCCCAGGGGTTGTCGGCCGGATCGAGGGCCAGCGGCAGCCACAGCTGCACCTCCCGCTCCGGGTAAGTGAAGGCGGGCGGCATGACCCCGACGATCGTCCTGACCTCTTCTTCCAGGCGGAGAGTCCGTCCCACCGCCGACGGGTCGCCGCCCAGGTAGCGCTGCCAGAACCCGTGACTGACGAGGACCTCGCCGCCGTGCTGCTCCCCCGCTCCGAAGACCCGTCCCGCCAGGGGAGCGGCGCCCAGCACCTCGAAGAAGCCGTCCGTCACCTCGGCGCCGCGCAGCCGCAGCGGTTCGGGGCCCCCCACCCAGGTGAACGAGCCGGACTGGTAAGCCGCGAGATCGGGAAGCGCCCGGCTCTGCTGGTCAAACGCCCCGTACACGCCGGCGGGAATCGGGAAGCCGTCCCACCCGCGGGCGTCGTGGGCCGCGGAGATCGTCACCAGCCGCGAAGGCTCCTCGAAGGGGAGGGGCCGCAGCAGGACCGCGTGCACGACGCTGAAGACCGCCGTGGCGGGTCCGATGCCCAGGGCCAGGATGCCGGCGGTGAGGACCGTGAAGAGGGGCTTTTTCCCCAGCACTCGAAAGGCGTAGGCGAGGTCGCGCAGCCAGCCGTCCAGCCGGGCCAACCCGGAGGCGTCGTAGGACTCTTCCTTGTAGCGCTCCGGGTTGCCGAACCGGCGCAGGGCGGCCCGCCGGGCCTCGCCCTCGGACATTCCGGCCTGCAGGTTGGCCTGGATCTCCAGCTCCAGGTGCGACTGGATCTCTTCGCTCAGCTCCCGCTTGGCCCGCCGGCGATCCAGCTGGCCCCACCAGTAGCCGGCACGGTCCCTCCACCCCATCTCAGGCCTCCTCGGCGAGCGAATCCCCCTCCATGATCCCGGCAATGGCCTCGGTGAGGCGGCGCCAGTGGTCCGCTTCCTCCTCGAGCTGCCTCCGTCCGCTGGCCGTCAGGGAGTAGTAGCGGGCCCGGCGGTTGTTCTCCGACACCCCCCACTCGCTCCGGATCAAGCCCTTGCGCTGCAACCGCTGCAGGGCGGGGTAGAGGGAGCCATGGTCCACTTCGAGCAGCTCGCCCGAGGCCTGGAAGCTCCGGGTGGCGATGCCGTGGCCGTGGGTGGCTTCCGCCTGGAGAGTCCGCAGGATCAGCATCTCGAGCGTCCCCTGCACGAGTTGGTAGCGTCTGTCGTCGGTCACTCTGGTAG
>JBFGHG010000464.1:0-3932 GCA_041578395.1 Acidobacteriota bacterium | reverse complement strand
GACCCTGTAGCGTACCCAGTAGCGCGCACCCAGCAAAGGCTGAATCTTCAATGATTACAGTAGATTACCGTCTTACTGGCTTCGGAACTTCGGCCTAGTGTAGTTGTCCGGCTACCGCCGCCAGCGCAGCCGAATGCCCCCCTGCAGCAGCCTCGGCTCTCCCAGCCTCTCCAGGGGAGTCCGGCCGACGGCGTACTGCCGGTCCAGCAGGTTCTGCGCGGCCACGAACAGCTCCAGGTTCTCCCCCAGCGGACGGCGTACGCCCACGTCCAGCAGGAAATATCCCCCCAGCGGGAGCAGCCCGAGGTCGTCTTCGAACTGGCGGCCCACCCAGCGCCCGTCCGCCCGCACCCGCACCGGGCCCCGCCACTCGAGCGACGCCACCCCCTGGTGGCGGGCGACCTGCGGCGTGCGCCGGCGCGTCAGCCGGGTGCTTGCATCGCTGAACAGGTAGGCGGCCTCCAACCCCCAGCGCAACCCTTGCAGAATCCACTCCGCCTCCACTCCCCGCACCTGGATCGACTCGCCGTTGCGGCGCTGGCGCAGGATCTCGCCGGGCGACACGGAGATCGTGGCGTTCTCCACGGGATTGACCAGCCGGTTCCAGAAGGCGTTCAGACGCACCACCATGCGCCGCGAGGCGTACAGGTCGGCGCCCCCTTCCGCTCCCCAGAGGCGTTCCTGGCGCAGGTCGGGGTTGGCCAGCGTCACGATGTTGCCCACCCGGAAGGGCCGGTACAGTTCGTTCAGGGTGGGCGCGCGGAAACCCCGGTAGGCGGAGCCCCGCAGTGTGAGGCGCGGGGAGGCGCGCCAGGCCAGGGCGGTGCGGGGGTTGAGCGAGCCGCGGGTCCCGCGGTTCTGCCACAAGTCCCCCCGCACGCCCAGGATCCACTCCAGCCTTCGCGTCAGCGGAACGGCGTGCTGCAGGAAGATCCCGGCCAGGTTCTGGCGGTTTCCGTCCCAAGAGGCGTAGCGCCAGTCGGCGCCCACCGTGCTCTGCGTGGTCACGTCCCACTGGGCCGAAGCCCCCAGCCCCACCGACCGGAAGTCCTGCCGGGCGGTCAGGAACTCCCGGCCGCGGTCCGGGAGGATTCGCGAGAAGGTGCTTTCGAGCCGCGCCGACTGCACGTGGAAGCCGAGGCGCCGGTCCCCCTTCGCCCACCCCGTTTCCACGAGGGCCAGCCGCGACTCGTTGGCCTGCAGGGCGGTGCCGTTGCCGCGCTGCTCGTGGTAGAAATTGAAGCCGAGGTGGGCGTTGCCCCGCCCGATCCTGCCGAAGAAGCTCTCGAAATCGACCCCGGCGGGGCGGTCGACGGCGCCCCGTTGCTCGCCGCTGATCACGGGCACCCCTCGCGTCCCGAAGACACGCCCCGAGGCCAGGTAGTCGAGAGTTCCGCGGGAGCCGGCGGCCAGCGCCTGCAGGTCGTACAGGCCCGGATCGCCTCCCAGCAGCCTCGCTTCCCCACCGGAGGAGCGGGAGACCAGCTGGACGGTTCCGGCCAGCGACCCGCTGCCGTACAGCTGGCTGCCCGCCCCGCGCACCACTTCCAGCCGCTCCAGCGCCACCGCCGGGACGCGGTTCCAGTAGACCCACCCGCCGAAGGGGTCGTTGAGGGGAACGCCGTCGAACAGGACCAGCGTTCGGCCGGCGCCGCTGGGGGCCACTCCCCGCAGCGAGACGCCCTGGGTGGTGGGATGGGAGGTCAGGCTGCTGGAGCGCCGGAACAGCCCGAAGCCGGGCACGCGCGCCAGCTGCTCGTCCACGGTGAGGGCGGGCGTTTGCGCCAGGTCCTCTCGCGCCAGCACGGTCGCGAAGGAGGCGGAGTCCCCTACGGCCTCCTCCCCCCGCCGCGCCGTGACCACCACCGTCTCTTTCACAGGCGGCGTCTCGGCGGCCGGGGGCGGGAGTTGGAGGGCGAAGATCCAGATCAGCGGCAGCATCCGGTTATTGTGACACGGCCCCGCTTCTACGTTTGGCGACAACGCTGCGAAAAAATTAGCATTTCTTGCCGGAATCCCCTATACTGAGCCGCCGGGGGCGCGACTTCGTCCAGCTTGGGAGGCCGATCGTGCAGAGTCACACCCTGCTGTTCGCGGTCCTGGCGTGGTGTTCGGTGGTTCCACTGGCGGCTTCCGGCGTCCCGGGCCTCTACGGGCTCACCGGGGATTCCGCGAGCAGGCTGCTGCGGTTCGAGGGCTCCGGCGCCGTTGCAGAGGTCGGGCCGGTCGGCTTCGCCTGCAGCGCCATGGACTTTTCTCCCGAAGGATCTCTCTTCGCCGTCTGCCTCGAGGACGAACGGGAGGTCCTGGTCCGGATCGACCGCCCAGCGGCGCCGCGGCCGAACCGCTCGAGCTGACCTACCCCGAGTTGGAGGGCTTCCATCGCCCCCGCACGGTGGACCTCGCGTTCCGCCGCTCCGACGGGGCGCTGCTGGCGGTGGCCATCCAGTTCCCCCTCATCATGCCCCCGGGACTCCCCGTGGACTTCCTCTATCGCGTCGATCCCCGAACCGGGCAGGCCGAAGAGGTGGGCTTTCTGTTCCGTCAGCAAGACGGACTCGCCCGCTACGACGGACTCGCCTTCGATCCCCGGGAATCAGGCCTCTATTCGACCCAATCCTTCTCCGCCGGCGCGGTGCTGCAGGGGGTCGATCCGGCCACCGCCGCGGTCGACTTCGAGCTTCCGCTCAGCTCGCCTGGATCCTACAGCGGCCTCGACTTCGGTCCGCTGGGGAGGCTGCTCTGGGCCCTCGTGGAGGGCGCCTCCGAGTCCCGGGTCGTCACGATCGACCCCGGGACCGGCCGGGTCCAGCCATTCACCACCGTGCCCTTCCGGCTCGCCTCGGTCGCCTGGTCCGACGGGGAGTTCCCCGCCGTCCGGGAGTCGATCCTCCCACTGTTGACGGCCGTTCCGCTGCCCGGGGGCGGGGGAATCGGGACGTCCGTGGCGCTCTTCAACTCGTCCACCACCACGCTCCAGTCGGCGCTGGAGTTCTTCGACCAGAGCGGAACCAGGCGCCAGCCCGTGCAACCCGCGGGCGTATCGGGCGAAGGCGGGCTGGCGGGCCGCATCCCCCGCGAGCGGGTCGTCCGTCTGCGCCTCTCCGACCTGGAACCGTTCACGGGCTGGGGAAGGCTGACCGTGCAGGGCGAACAGCCCCTGGGGGCGACCGCCACGCTCACGCTGGACGACGGTTCGCTGGCCCTGCGCGCCGAGCCCCTCGCCCAGGTCCGGCTGGGGGCGGTCCAGCCCTCCCGGCGGGTGTCGGGCACCGCCCTGATCGAGGCCAACCGCGAGAGCGCCTTCACTCTCGTGAACCCCTCCAACCTGCGGGAGGCCCGGGTCAGGCTGCGGGCGCTCGACGACGACGGGTCGGTGCTGGACCTCAACGAGATCCGGATTCCTCCCCGGGGGCAGGTCAGCGGCCTGCTGTGGCGGCTGCTGCTGCTCGGCAAAGTGTTCGTGCAGCCGCCCGAGCGGCCCGAGTTTCAGGGGCAGGTGATCTTCGAAAGCCTGGCGCCGGTGGCGGTCACGGGAGTGGAGGTGACGTTCTCCTCGGGGCGCTGGGCCTCGATTCCCCTGGAGCGGACGGCCTCTCCCTGAAAGGAGTCCCGCGAGGGGGCGCAATTTCCCAATGTTGGGTGGTAAACGATGGTCTCTCGGGTTTCGATCGCTCTCGGGCTCGCCTGGTTGTTCTATTCGCCCCTGCTGGCGGGCGAGTCCCCGACCCTCTATGGAATCGGCAGGGTGGGAGGGCCGGAGTCGCCGCAGATGCTCTACCGCCTCGGCCCCAGCGGTGAAGCGGAGGCGGTCGGTCTGCTCGGCCTTCAGAGCTGCGATGGCCTCGACTTCGATCCGCAGGGGAAGCTGTTCACGATCTGCGAGAGGGACGGTCTTTCGATCCTGGCCGAAGTCGATCCGGACACGGGCG
>JBFGHG010000463.1:0-3935 GCA_041578395.1 Acidobacteriota bacterium | reverse complement strand
TGCTGATGCCGGTGATGGACGGTTTCGAGATGGTGGAACGGCTCCGGCAGGACGAGAAGCTGCGTTCCATCCCGGTGGTGGTGATCACCTCCAAGACGATCACCGACGAGGACCGGGTGCGGCTCTCGGGGCGGGTGGAGCAGATCGTGCGCAAGAGTGAAACTGAACATGGGGAGCTTCTCGAGCAACTGAAGGAACTGTTGGTGACCAGGCGGCTGCTGCCGGAGCAGGAACCGCCCGAGGGGGGTGTCGATGGCGCGAATACTGCTGGTTGAAGACAACGAGATGAACCGCGACATGCTGTCGCGGCGCCTCCAGCGCAAGGGGTTCGAGGTGAGCCTGGCCGTCACCGGCCTGGAGGCGGTGACCATGGCTTCGAGCGCGTCCCCCGACCTGATCCTGATGGACATCAGCCTGCCCGAACTGGACGGGCTGGAGGCGACCCGCCGGATCAAGGCGGACGAGCAGACCCGCGGCATCCCCGTGATCGCGCTGACGGCCCACGCCATGTCGGGAGACCGCGAGCGGGCGCTGGAGGCGGGATGCGACGACTACGACACCAAGCCGGTGGAGTTCCGCCGGCTGCGCGGCAAGATCAACTCCCTGCTCGAGGCCAAGGCATGAACCGCACCGATCACCCTGCCCCGCAGGATCCGGACGCTCCAGCCGTGGAGGAGCTGACCGAAGAGAAGCTGTCCTTCGTGCGTCACGAGTTGCGCACTCCGATCAACGCTATCCTCGGATATGGCGAAATGTTGCGCGAAGACCTGGAGGAGGAGCCCGGACACCCGCTGGCGCAAGGCCTCGAGCAGCTCCACGCGGGGACTCGGGAGATCCTGAAGGCTATCAATCGCCGCCTGGACAACTCCCGCCTGCAGGCAGGCAAACTGAGCGCCGCCGCGTTGCGCCGGACCGCCGCGGAGCTGCGGCCACCTGCCGAGTGGATCGCGCAGGAGGCGGGCAAGCTGGTGGACGCGGCCGCGGACGAGGCCTTGGAAGTCCTGAGGCCCGACCTGGGCAAGGTCCTGGAGGCGTCGCGCCAGCTTTTCACCCTGCTGGAGGGGCTGTCCGACCCGTCCAAGGCGATCCTCAGCGGACGCCTTTCGCCCGCCGCGGACGCGTCCCCGGCGGCCACTGTCCCGGCGGTGGACGCCGTGGACATTCCCTGCCCTCCCGGCACCGTCCTGGTGGTCGACGACAACGAGGCGAATCGCGACGTGCTGGGGCGCTACCTCACGCGCCAGGGGCACCGGGTCGAGTTCGCCGTCGACGGCCAGGAGGCGCTCGAGAAGATCTCGCCCGGGAGCCACGACCTGATCCTGCTGGACATCCTCATGCCGGAGATCGACGGACGGGAGGTGCTGCGGCGGCTGCGCGATGGCGGGCTGCTGGCCGACACCCCGGTGATCGTGATCTCGGCGATGGACGACATCCGGGCCGTGGCCGAGTGCATCAAGCTGGGGGCCGAGGACTGCCTGCGCAAGCCGTTCGACCCGGTGCTGCTGCGCGCGCGGGTGCGCGCCGGGCTGGAGAAGAAGCGCCTGCGCGAACGGGAGCACGCCTACCTGGAAGAGATCAAGCAGGGGAAGGAGCGGGCCGACCAGCTGCTGCACCTGCTCTACCCCGCCAAGATCGTGGAGGAGCTGAAGTCCACGGGCCGGGTGCGGCCGCGCCACTACCAGCACGTGGCGGTCTTCTTCGCCGACCTGGTGGGGTTCACCGCCTACTGCCAGGAGCAGGAGCCCGAGGCGGTGCTGGACAAGCTGCAGATCGTCGACGACGCCTTCGAAGAACTGACCCTGGAGCACGGCCTGGAGAAGATCAAGACCATCGGCGACGCCTTCATGGCGGCCTCGGGGCTGGTGAGGCGGACCGAGCAGCCGGTGCTGGAGTGCGTCCGCTGCGGCCTGGACTTCGTCCGGCGCCTGGAGGGCTCGCAGCTGCCCTGGAGCGTGCGGGTGGGGATCCACGCGGGTCCGCTGATCGCGGGCGTGGTGGGCCGCCGCAAGTGCCTGTTCGACGTCTGGGGCGCCACCGTCAACACGGCCGCCCGCGTGGAGAGCAACGGCGACCCCGGCTCGGTCAACGTCAGCGAGGCCGCCTGGCTCGAAGTGCAGTCGTCCTGCGAGGGACATTCCCTGGGTCAGCGGCAGATGAAGGGCATCGGGGCCCTGGAGATCTTCCGCGTGGACTCGCTCCGGTAAGGGTGGCAGGAAAGATGATTGCCGGCTACTAGTGGGCCCTGCGACGAATTGGGTAGGCGGCTCGCCTCCGTCTCTGCCTGGATTCTCTGCGCCGAGTTGCCATGCCCGGGGGGAGGTCCCCAGCATATTACTGACGTCTCGCGCCAAGTCGGAGAACTTCGCGGGCGGTTCATCGCCTTTCCACTCCGTGAGCCGAATGGCCGGAATGCGCCGGAACCCAAGCGGGATCGCCACGTCCTCGAGAAGCACCGGAATCAGTACGCCCTCCCTCTGCAGCCTCGTCCAGCACCCCACCTCTTTCGATCGGACGAGGCGACCAGAGAACAATCACACATCCGGCTTTCTCCAATTCGTCTCGAATCACTTCGTCCCAGCGCTTGCCCGCGGGAATCGATCGATCCCACCAGACCGTCCAGCCGAGCCGCTCCAGTTGCCGAGCGAGAATTCGCGCCTTGCTTCGGTCACCCCGCGCGTAGCTGATGAACATGTCACTCACTGTCTTCGATTCGATCCTACTGCTTTGTCGAATCGTTCAAGGTCCGTTGTTGCGGCCCGATCGAGGGTGGTCCTGCCCCGCTGATCCTTCATCGAGCCCAGGCGCTCCAATCACGACGAACCCAGCCAGCCGGCCCACGCGAAAAAGAGCAGCGCCGCGACCAGCAGCAGCGTGGTGGCCGGCCGGTTCTGCAACTCCGCCCCCACTCGCCGGGCCGACCCGTTGAGCCACAGCAGCGTCAGCGCCAGCACGGGCATGAAAGCGGCGCCCACGATCGCGTACAGCTTCTGCACCTCGCGGAAGTCCTCCCACAACCCGGCCGCGGGGATGGTGCCCAGCGCCAGCAGATATCCCAGATAGGGCGCCGAACGGGTGTCGACGCGGCCGCCCGCCCCGGGTCCTCCCCGAAGCAGCCGCCAGGAATCCGCGAACAGGTAGGGGACGCTCTGCCAGACGCCCAGCAGGCTGCTGAAGACCGCGCCCCAGGCCCCCACCAGAAAGACCCATTTCCCCGCCGCCCCGAGCGAGGCGTCCAACCGCCCGCCCAGGTCGACCAGCAGGGAGACCCCGCTCCCTTCGATCGCCGTCGAGGCGCCGATGATCACCATGGCCACACCGAACAGCGCGGTCATGGCGTAGCCTGCCGCCAGGTCGAGCCGGCAGGTCCGCAGCTCCTCCGGCTCCGTCCGGCCCTCCTCGCGAATCCAGTAGCCGTAGCACAGGATCGTGAGGGTCCCCCCCACGCCCCCCATCAGCGCAATGGTCCAGGAGAGCCCTTCCCCGGCCCCGGGGATCGAGGGGAGCAGTCCGCCGAGCACCGCGCTCCAGTCCGGCTCAAGCAGGAACGCCGTCCCCACGACCGTCACGAACATCAGGCCGATACAGACCCCCATCACCTTTTCGAAGAGCCGGTAGCCCCCCAGGTAGACGAGTCCGATGCCGGCCGCGCTGTGCAGCAGCCCGTACAGGATTTTGCCGCTGCGCGGGTCCGACAACGGCAACAAGGCCCAGGCGGCGGCACCGCAGGCGCTCATCAGGGCGGCGCCGACGAAGTAGCTCCAGAAGACCAGGTAGACGAGGAAGAAGACCTGGAAGGGCCGCCCCAGGTGGCGCACACCCCCTTCCAGCAGCGTGCTCCCCGTCGCCAGCTGCCAGCGGGCCAATCCCTCGGTCAGAACCAGCTTCAACCCGGCGCCGGCCAGCACCGCCCAGAGGACCGTCAGGCCCAGCCGGTT
>JBFGHG010000462.1:0-3935 GCA_041578395.1 Acidobacteriota bacterium | reverse complement strand
GCGGCGCTGGCCGCCAGCGGCGCCGACTTCGTGATCTATCTCTCGGGAGCCGACCCCTACCGCGGCGACCGCCTGGGCCGCCTGGCGCTGAGCAAGCGGGGGCTGGAGCTGCGCGACCGGCTCGTACTCGAGCACTGCCGGCGCCGGGGACTTCCGGTTGCCGTCACCATGGGTGGTGGATACGCCGCGGAGGTCGAAGACATCGTCGACATCCATTTTCAGACCGTGGCCGTAGCGCGGAAGTTCGCGGCCCCCGTGGCGCGGCCTTCCAGGCCGTGATTCCTTCATCTCCAGAATGACAGGCAGGATGCCTGTCCCACCCCCTCCGATTGACCCCTACCGGCCCCGCGACTATTCTCGGGCGCGTGAGCGATTCCCCATCTGCGTCCAGCGTGCAGCGCCTTCCCTTTCGCGAAGGGGAGCCGGTACTGATCATCGACGACCGCGGCCGCAAGCACGTCGTGCGGCTGCAGGCCGGCCTCGAGTCGCACCACGGCCGGACCGGCAAGGTGCGCCACGACTGGATCATCGGGCAGCCGCCGGGCCTGCGGGTGACCGGGGGAGACGGCCAGCCCTTCCTCTGCCTCCGCCCGACCCTGGAAGACTACGTGCTGAAGGTCCTGGAGCGGCAGACCCAGGTGATCTACCCCAAGGACCTGGGCTCTCTGCTGGTACGCGGCAACCTCTTCAGCGGCGCCCGGGTGCTGGAGGCGGGGCTGGGCGCCGGTTCGGCCGCGCTCCTCTTCCGCCGCTTCCTGGGGCGCGGAGGGGAGCTGATCTCCTACGAGAAACGGGAGGAGTTCGCGCAGAGGTCCCCCGAGATCCTGGAGGAGTACGAGCGCCTCTACGGGTCCTGCCAAACGCCCCACCGGATCGAGTGTCGCGACGTGTACGACGGGATCGACGCGCAGGACCTCGACCTCGTCCTGCTGGACGTGCCGGAGCCCCACCAGGCCATGGCGGCCGCGGCCGGGGCGCTGCGGCCCAACGGCGTGCTGTTGTGCTGGCTGCCCACCGTGATCCAGGTGTTCGACCTGGTGCGAAGCCTGCACGAACAGCCGGAATGGGCCGAGGTGGAGACCACCGAGACCCTGATGCGCCACTGGAGCGTCTCCAGCAAGTCGATCCGCCCGCGCCAGACCATGATCGGACACACGGGCTTCCTGATCTCGGCCCGGCGAGTGGCGACCCTGGAGATCGAGGCGGCTGCCCAGACGGCTCACTGATATCTTGACGCTGACCTGCCGTCAGGTTAATATCTTGACATGAGCCGGCAGAAGATCAGCACACTCCTCGAACCGGCGCTCTACCGGCAGCTCAAGATCGAAGCGGCCCGGCAGGACCGGCAGATGAGCGAGATCGTGGGCGAGGCCCTGGCGCACTACTTTCGGGAGCGGGGAGGCAGTGTCCGCCGCCATGGAGTCGTGGCCGACAGCTGGGGTTCCCTGAGAGCCGAACCGGCCGACGTGATGCGTATTCTCGCCGAGGAGGACGGCCTTCTTGACGCTCGAGGAGATTAGTCCGGGTGAGCGCGTCTTCATCGACGCCCCGATCTTCGTCTACCACTTCACGGGTGTTTCCGAGAGCTGCAAGGGTCTGCTGGAGCGGTGCGAGACCCGGGAGATCACGGGCATGACCTCGGCGTTCGTGGTCGCCGAAGTCGCCCACCGGCTGATGACCATCGAGGCCGTTCGCGAGGGCCTGGTGACTCCCGGCAACGTCGTGAAGAAACTCCGCAATCGTCCCGAGGCCGTGAAGCGGTTGAAGCGTTGCACCCAGTGCGTTGGGACCATTCCGCTGATGGCGGTGGAGGTTGGCCCCGTCGACCTGGGCGCTCTTCTCCGGTCGCGCGAATGGCGGGAGAGGCACGGTCTGCTCGTCAACGGCTCGCTGGTGGTGCAATCGGCCGTCGACCAACGAGTGACTGCCCTGGCCACCGCCGATCGAGACTTCGAGCGGGTCGAGGGCCTCGAGGTCTACAGCCCCGGCGACCTGCCGGCCTGAGGCGGCTTCGTGGGTCAGGGGCTCAGCCGCCGGATGGACCAGACGCCTTCGCGCAGCCGGTATTCGAAGCGGTCGTGCAGGCGGTTTTCCCGTCCCTGCCAGAACTCGAAACGGTCCGGCTTCAACCGGTAGCCGCCCCAGCCGTGCGGCAGCGGCACTTCCCGGCCCTGGTAGCGGGCCTCCAGCTGGCGCAGCTCGTCTTCCAGCTCTTGCCGGCTCGCCAGTGGGGCGCTCTGGTGGGAGGCGAGGGCGGCCAGCTGGCTGCCCCGCGGGCGCGAGTGGAAGTAGGCTTCCGACTCCTCCCGGGAGACCTTCTCCGTGACGCCGGTGATCCCCACCTGCCGGGACAGGGGCGTCCAGTAGAAGACGATGCTGGCCTGCGGGTTGGCCGCCAGGTCGCGGCCTTTGGCGCTGCCGTAGTTCGTGTAAAAGACCGCGCCCCGCTGGTCGATCTCCTTCAGGAGCACCGTCCTCACCGAGGGGACCCCGTCGGCCGAGACCGTGGCCAGCGCCATGGCGTTGGCGTCCGGGACGTCGGTCTCGAGCGCCTCCCGGAACCAGTGCTGGAACTGTTTCACGGGGTCGGCGTCCAGGTCCTCGCGGCGCAGCGGGCGCCCGGCGTAATCGCGGCGAAGCTCGGCAATCGACATGACCCGTTCAGGATACCTTCCGGCGGTAGGCGTCCGCCACCACGGCCAGCACGATCACCAGCCCGGTGATCAGGCGCTTGGTCGGCTCCTGGGCGCCGATCTGGGCCAGCCCGGCCCCCAGCACCGCGATGATCAGCACCCCCAGCAGCGACTTGAAGACCGAGCCCCGTCCCCCCAGCAGGCTGGTACCGCCGATCACCACCGCCGCGATCGCCTGCAGTTCCAGGCCGCTACCCGCGTTGGGGTTGGCCGAAAAGAGCCGTGAGGTGTGGAAGATGGCCGCCAGGCCCGCCAGCAGTCCCGACAACCCGAAGACGGCCAGCCGGATCCGCCCCGGCGACAGGCCCGAGTAGACCGACACCTGCTCGCTGTAGCCGACCGCGCGCAGATGCCGGCCGAAGACGGTGGACGACAGCACCCACTGGCCGGCCGCCACCACCAGCAGCGCCACCAGGAAGGGGAGGGGAATCCCCAGCAGCGAGCTGTCCGCGACCCACTCCAGCGGCTCGCCCAGGTACACGGTCCGCGAGTCGGTGACCAGGTACGCCAGTCCCCGCGCCCCTTCCAGCATCCCCAGCGTCACGATGAAGGAGGGCACCCGCCAGCGCACCACCACCGCGCCGCTGGCCAGCCCGCAGGCGAGCCCGGTCAGCAGCGCCACCCCCAGCCCTGCCCCCGGCGGCAAACCCCAGTGCACGATCGAGACCCCCAGCATGCTGCTGGACAGAGCCAGCACCGAACCGACCGACAGGTCGATTCCGCCGGCGATCAGCACGAAAGTCATGCCCACGGCCACCACCGTGATGTCCGGGACCTGGTGGGCCAGCGCCAGGAAGGTGGCCCGGGAAAGGAAGTTCTCGCTGGCCAGCGCAAAGGTCAGCACCAGGGCCGCCAGGGTGAGCCCCAGGGCCAGGTATTCCCGAAGCGCCGTCGAAGTGCCCGCCGCGCTCCCGTTCACGGGAGAGTGTCCGCGGTGATCAGGTCGACCGGCGTCTGGCGGTCGCCGGGCGCGCTGCCGGAACGCAGGACCTCGAGGGCGTACTCGATCCCGTACACCGCCAGCTGGTCGGCGTGCTGGTCCACCGTGCAGAGGACCCGCCCCTCCCGGACCAGCCGCTGCACCGCCGTGATGTTGTCGAAGCCGGCCACCAGCACCTCTCCCTCCCGCCCCGCCGCCCGGATCGCCGCCACCGCCCCCAACGCCATGCTGTCGTTGGCGCACAGGAACGCCTTCAACCCAGGGTGCTCGCTGAGGATGGCGGAGGCCAGCTGCTGGGCGCG
>JBFGHG010000461.1:0-3936 GCA_041578395.1 Acidobacteriota bacterium | reverse complement strand
TCTCGTGGACGCTGCTGACCCGGATTGCCAGTAGCGGCGGCAAGGTTTCGAGTTCTGAACCCTGGGCGGGAACGTTCACGCTGACGCGTGTCGGGCCGGCGCCTTGCTTCGGAGGGTCCAGTTCTGGCGCCACTACGGCCCGCGGAAACGGCGGTAGAGGGTCCAAATCAAACCGTTTGCCCCGGGTTGGTTTCCACGAGCCGGGGTTTCACTCGTTCACGGTTGACGGAGGTCCGTCGGGGTTGAACATGTCCGCGACGACCCTCCAGTTGCCGTCCGGCTGCTTCTTCCAGACCGTCAGGTACTTGCCGTCGATGCGGATCGGCTCCCCATCCGGATTGGTCATCTCCATCTGGTAGGTGCCGATCGTGTAGCCGATATCGCCTGCGCTGCCGACGTCCGCCGCCGTGGCCTCCCAGGACACGGAAAACCCGGGCCTGGCTTCGAGGTCGGCAATGATCGAGCGAATGGCCTCTTTCCCGCGCGCCAGTGGGGCATCGGGCGCCAGCAGGTAGGCGTCGTCGGCCAACATGCTCACAAAAGCGTCCGCCGGGTCGTCACTGGCAGCATAGGCCTCGGCCCAGGCCCGGTCGGCCTCCTTCAAAGAACTTTGGGCCGCCTCCAGGTCGATTCTCGGCGCCGGCTCTTCAACCGGGGCCGCGCACCCGCAGGACAGCAGCAGAATCACCGCGATCGCGAATAGATCATTTCGCATCTCAGCCCTCCATGGAAGGTTCCCTCACGAAACCCCAATCGCTGCTCCGAAACGTAGCACTCGCCGGAAACATCGGCAAACCTGCATCGCAGCCGGCTGCGGAAAGAGCGGTGCCAATCCGCCGAACTCTGCGGGGGCAGGCACACGGGAACCTGCCGGGTTCCCGGGGCTTACCGCTCGGTGCCATGCAGCGCCGCTTCGGTGGCCGCCTTGCCCGCGCCAGAACCAGCGGAGTGTCTTTCTCGAACCCCTGGTCAGGTCACCTGCGGTTCACTTCTCCACCCGCTCCCGGAGGGTCTTGCCGGGCCGAAAGTAGACGTAGGTCTTCCTGGGAATCGTAAGCTTTTCACCGGTGGCCGGATTGCGGCCCATCCTCGCTTTCCGCGTGCGGGTCCCGAAGGTCCCGAAGCCGGTGATGGTCACCTTCCGTCCCGCGTCCAGTTCCACCGCCAGGATTCCCTTGCCCGGTCTCGCGTCGAAGATCGCGGCGAGCACCTCGGCCGCTTTGCTGACGCTGAGACCCGTCTTCTTGGCCAACCTGGCCACCATCTCTTGCTTGGTCATAAAAGAGCCTCCACACGCTTTGTACCAGCCGGCCCTGACCCTCCGAGCCCCGCCGGGATCCGGCCGCGCGCGTTCCCGGGTGATTCCCCTCCCGGGGCGATCAGTCTTGGAGGCGGCGCCGACCGTCACTTCGTCGCCATGGTCCAGACGCCTTTCCAGTCGGACGGCGGAGGATCAACGGCGTACTGGCGGCAGCGGTCCAGGTAGAGACTGGAAGGCGTGTCTCCGGGGTGGGCCTCGAGGGCGCGTTCGAAGTGGGAGGCCGCCCGATCCCACTCCCGCGCGCGGTAGCGCCGGAGTCCTTCCGCGAACGCCCGGAGAGTCTTTTTCAGCTGGGGAAAGCTTTCCTCGGTATGGTAGCCGAGCGCTTCGAACACCGCCACCGGCCGGTCCTTCCCTTTGACCCGGATCAGGTCGATCTCGCGCAGCACGTGATCCCCCTTCAGGTCGGTGACGGTCTGCTCGCTGAGCAGGATCCCGGTCCCGTAGAACTTGTTGGCGGCCTCGAGCCGCGACGCCAGGTTCACGCTGTCGCCGATGACGGTGTACTCCATGCGCTTGCTCGAGCCGATGCTTCCGGCGATCACCTCGCCGGTCCCGATGCCGATGCCGATCCTCAGAGGCTCCCGGCCCCGCTCTTGGAACGTGCGGTTGAGCCGGTGCAGCGCCTCGAGCATCTTGGTGGCGGCGGCCACGGCGTGATCGGCATCCTCGGCGCCCTCGAAGGGGGCTCCAAACAGCGCCATGATGGCGTCGCCGATGTACTTGTCGAGGATCCCGCCAAACTGGAAAATGATGTCGACCATCACCTCGAAGTACTCGTTGAGCAAAGCCACTGTTTCCCGCGCGCCCATCGCTTCGGCCATGTTGGTGAAATTGCGGACGTCGGCGAAGAGGATCGAGACCCGCTTGGCGTCCCCCTCCAGGTGCCCTTCCCCCGCGGCCAGGAGCTGATCGACGACCTGCTTGCTCATGTACCGCGCCATGGTGGTCTTGACCCGTTTCTCGCCGGTCATGTCCTCGATCATCAGCAGCGTCCCGATCGGTTTTTCGGCGACGTCGATCAGGGGCACCACCGTCAGGTTGACGGAGGCGGTTTCCCCTTCGGCCATTTGCAGGTCGGCATCGACGGAGATGTCGGTTTCTCCCGTCTGCTCCACGGTCGCGATGCTCTCGAGAACCCAGCCGTTGGCGCCCTGGAAGTACTCGGACGCCGGACGCCCCAGCAGGGAATCCCGCCCGCCGTTCAGGATCTTCAGAGCGGCGTCGTTGGCGGTGACCACCGTCCGTTCCGTGTCCAGCGTGATCAGACCATTGCTCGAGCTCTGCAGGATGCTCTCGTTGTAGTTCTTGACGTTGGTGACCTCGGCGAAGAGCTGGGCGTTCTCGAGGGACACCGCCACCTGTGAGGTCAGTCCCAGGAGCCGCGCCTCGTCCCGCTCGGTGAAGGCTCCGCCCCTCTTGTTCAGAACCTGGGTGACGCCGATGGGCACCCCGTTCTTGCCGGTGATGGGCATGCAGAGGATGCTCTCGGTCTTGTAGCCCGTCTTGCGGTCCGTCTCGGGGTTGAATTCGGGGTGGCTGTAAGGGTCGGAGATGTTCAGCGGCTCGCCGCTTCGAAACACCGATCCGGCGATGCCTCGTGAGCTGGGAAAGCGGATCTCCCGGATCTCCAGGCCCTGGGCGAAGCGCGACCAGAGCTCGTCCGTCTTGCGGTCCCATAGAAAGAGGCTGCTCCGGTCCGCGTCCAGCAGCTGGGTGGTGGCCAGCATGATCTTCTCGATCAGGGTGTCGATCTTCAATTCCCCCGAGAGGTCCTGGGCCACCTTGAGAATGCGGGCCTCGTCGCGCACGCCCTCGGTCATCAGGTTGAACCCGCGGTACAGTCCGGTCCAAACGTCGTTGCCGGCGACCGGAAGGCGCTGATGAAAGTCGCCCTGCTCCACCCGGCTCATGGCCTCCGCCAGCCGCTGCGCCTGGGCGCGTTCGCGGTCGCGCTGGCGGCGCAGCTCCTCGCTGGTGGCCTGGAGGCTGGCGCGGCCAGCCTCGAGCTTCTCGGCCATGTCGTTGAAGCGGGTCGCCAGCCTTCCGAACTCGTCCTCGGAGTGGATCTCGATCCGGGCGTCCAACTGGCCGGAGCCCAGGCGGTCGGCTCCCTCGCGCAACTCCGTCACGCTTCGGGTGACGGAGCGGGACATCCAGCCGGCGATGGCGATGGCCAGCACCAGTGAGATGGCCAGGATGCCGATGGTGAGCCGCCGGGTGGTGTCCTGCAGCTGCGCGAAACGAAGACTGGCCGCGTCCACCTGCGCGTCCTGCCGATCCCGCAACTCCGACACGATGCGCTGCAATGCAGGCGTGACCGGCTCGGCGTCCATCGCCAGCGCCATGATGGCCTTGGTGGGGTCGACGCCCAGGTTCCGGTACGACACCGTCCAGGCCTCACGGACCTGGTCGAACACCTCGACCAGCGTTTCGGTTCGCTCGAGGTCCTCCGGCGTGGACCGCTCCAGCAGCGCCCGGATGTCGCGCCCGATCCCCTCCAGTTCCGCTTCGAACTCCTCGATCTGCTCGCCGGAGGCCTGGCTTTGGCCCGTGTCGGCCATCACGGTGTTGAGCAGGGCCATTTCCTGCACCTTGCCGTTGATCCCCCGGCT